>DATNCZ010000017.1:0-13442 GCA_035553335.1 Gemmatimonadaceae bacterium | reverse complement strand
CCGGAGCCAAAAGTGCGCAGATCATGACCGCCGATCTGCAATGCAACGTCGTCCCGATGCGGCCCGGCGTGCGTCAGTCCCCGGCGAATATCCAGCGTGCGCTTGCGAGCGAGCGTGTCGCACAATTCGTCCGCAGCGTCTCGCGGATTCGCAATCGACGTCACGTAGCGCATGGTCATCGGCTCGGGCTCGCCGATCGCGGCGGTGATCCGCGTGTACTCGCGCTCATGCTGATCCATCCACGCGATCCGCTCGGCCAGTAGAACTGCACCGCTGGCGGCAAGTGCGGGCTCCCACGCTGCCACGCTTTCATCGGACTGAACTCCGCGCGCAACTCCGCGCAATGCGGCGTTGCGCTGCGTGAGCGCCGCACGATACTGCTGCAGCGCGTTCAGGTAGCGTGGCGAAGTGAGCGCCAGCGCGACGTCCAGAAATCGCCGTCGCTCGCTCGGCGATCCGCTCACGAGCGCGACATCGCGCGGCGATATCACGACGGCGGGAAGCGAGCCGAGCGCGCCACTCAGGCGCTTCACCTCCGCGCCGTCGGCGATCACGCGCTTTCGCCCGCGACCGAACGCCGCGGAGATCTCGTGCTCACCGTTGGTTGCAACTGTTGCGTGCAGATGAAACGCGCTCGCGCCGAAGCGCACCAGGTCCGCGTCGCGCGCGCCGCGAACAGAGCGGAGAAGCTGGAAGTAGTAGATCGCTTCCAGAATGTTTGTCTTGCCCTGGCCATTGTCGCCAATGATGACCACACCCTCGGCCGGAAACGCGAGCTCCGCACGTACGACGTTGCGGAAGTCACGGATCGATAGACGATCGAGAAGCGCCATTGGTATGCGGCCAGCCGTCAGGGCGACGCTTCCGCGTCTCCGTCAGCGTCCGTTGAAGCCCGGCGTGCGCTTCTCGAGAAATGCCGATATTCCTTCCTTCATGTCGTCAGTTGCGGCGAGCAAGCCGAAATGGTTCGCCTCGAGTGTCAGACCCTCGTCGAGCGTCATGCCGAGTCCACGGTCCACGGCTTCGATGCTGAGTGCGACCGCGAGCGGCGCGTTCTGCATGATCTGCTTCAGCATTATCTGCGCGGCTCCGATCAGCTCCGCAGCGTGCACGACGCGGTTCACGAGTCCGATGCGAAGCGCTTCCTCCGCATCGATCATCTCGCCCGTCATGAGCAGCTGCAGCGCGCGTCCCTTGCCGATGAGGCGAGGGAGCCGCTGGGTGCCACCGTAACCGGGAAGGGTGCCGAGCTTCACTTCGGGCTGGCCGAACTTGGCGTGCTCCGATGCGATGCGCACATGACACGCCATGGCGATCTCGCATCCGCCGCCCAGAGCGAATCCATTGACCGCCGCGATGACGGGTTTGGGGCACATCTCGTAGCGGCGAAAAACTTCCTGGCCCGCGCGAGAACGGCCTTTCGCCACGAATGGCGATTGCCCCTGCAGCTCGGTGATGTCCGCGCCGGCGATGAACGCGCGCCCGGCGCCGGTGAGAATCACGCCGCCAACGTCCTGTCGTACTCGCGCGTCGTCGATCGCCGCGCCGAGCTCGGCGATCGTAGCGGAGTTGAGCGCGTTGAGCTTGTCGGGGCGGTTGACCGTGATCGTAGCGATCCGGTCGGCGACTTCAAAGGTGATAAAGTCATAGGAAGACATGCGCTGAATATAAGCGCCGCCGGACCACCGGTCCCGGAAGGCAGCCTTCTTGCTTGGATCGCCGGACATGCGCCAAACCTGGCTCTCGAGAAGCGGCAGGAAGCGCGGCCGTTTCAGCTACGTGACGTCGTCCGGTAAGGCGGTGAGCACTGCACGCGCCGCGCAGATCGACGCGCTGGCGATCCCGCCCGCGTGGACCGACGTTCATATCGCGGCGAGCGAACGCGCCGCGATTCAGGCGTGGGGTTTCGACGCTCGCGGTCGCAAGCAGTACCGCTATCATCCGAACGCGGTGAAGCGCGGCCAGCGACGGAAGTATTATCGCGTACGGCAGATGGCGCGTGATCTGCCGGCGATTCGGCGACGCGTGTCGGAAGATTTCCGGCGTAAGGATTTCTCGCGCGAGAAGGTCCATGCTGCCGTGATCCTGTTGCTTGCGGACGGCTTCTTTCGAATCGGGAACGATAGATACGCGAAGGAGAACGGCACGTTTGGTCTGACGACGCTCAGCAAGTCGCATGTCGCGGTGGATGGCGACAGAATCAGCTTCGACTACGTAGGCAAGCGATCCATCAGGCATCGCAAGACTGTGGTGAATCGGGATCTTGCGCGGTTCGTAGAGTCGCTGCTGAAGGTTCCCGGACGGCGACTGTTTCGATATCGGGACGGTGACAGTGCATGGCACAACGTGGAGTCCGGCGAGGTCAACGATTACCTCAAGGAGATCGCAGGATTTCCATACAGTGCCAAGGACTTCCGGACATGGGGTGGCACGTTGCGCGCGGCAACTGTGCTCGCGGATATTGGCGCAGCGCAATCGGAGCGCGAAGCAAAGAAGAACGTTGCGACCGCAATCCGGCTCGTCGCGGCCGAGCTCGGTAATACCCCGACGATCTGCAGAGAATCGTACGTGCATCCGGTGGTAATCGAGCGGTACCTGGAGCATGGTGATACAATACGATTACCGGCATCCACCAATCACAGGTCTGCGCGCGGTTCACGGACGCCGGAAGAGCGCGCGCTGATTCAGTTTCTGGACGAATATTTTCCGGACCGTCGTCAACGGAGACGCAGCGGTTCGGAGTAGAGGCGTATTTCGCGAATGTCTGGTGGGTTGCTCGAGCGTGACGCCGAGCGCGATCTCGAACGAGCGCTGGAGCGGCACTGCGCGGCGTTGAGTGCGTGCCGCGCGTGTGGCGACAGGGTTGCGGGAGCGATTCCCATACTGTCGATGGCGCGCCGGCCGCGCGCGATGCTGGTGGGGCAGGCGCCCGGGCAGGTCGAGATAACAGGTCAGCGGCCGTTCGCGGGGCGGGCTGGCAAGACTCTGTTCAAGTGGCTGGCGCAGGCGGGTCTCAGTGAAGAAGAGGCGCGCGAGCAGATCTACATCGCCGCGATCACACGTTGCTATCCCGGTGCGAGCGAGAGCGGTCGCGGCGATCGCGTGCCGTCGGCAGAAGAACAGGAGTTGTGCAGCCACTGGCTGGATGCGGAGCTCGCGCTGATCCGGCCTCCGGTGGTCATCCCAGTCGGGCGCCTCGCGATCGATCGATTTCTCCCCCGCGCGCCGCTGGATCTTCTGATCGGCCGAGAGCACGTTTGTGAGCTGGGCGGGCGGGAGACCGTTGTAATTCCCTTACCGCATCCATCCGGCGCGAGCAGCTGGGTCCACGGCGCGGGGCACAAGGCACTGCTGGATGAAGCCCTTGCGCTGCTGCGGCGCCGCCTGCGCCCGGAATAACCTGACAAACATCTTACCCAGCGACGACGGCAATCGGGTTAAATAGATAAGTCAAGGAAAACCTTCACTTATTTAGAGATCGGCGTTCGGCAGCCCCTCTGCGAGGCGCGCTGGAAACCGGTCGGAACCGAAAAGGAGCCGAGGCATGTTGTCAGGATCGTGGATCGAGTGCGCAGTGGAGAAAGGCCGGCGGAGCGTGCGCGATCGGTTCCAGTCGTGGATGCTGCTCTTCCTTATAACTGGGTCGGTGGTGTCCGTCGTCGGGTGTAACAGCGACCGCAATCCCGTGGAGCCCCCGCCGTCGCCTCAGCTTATTGCGAGTGGAAAGCAGATCTTCAGGTTCGACACCTTTGGTGACGAGAAATTCTGGACGGACACGCTGCACATGGAGCGCGTGATCCAGGCAGCCGTCGATCCAACGACGGCGCTGTCGGTGGGGCTCAAGGTGGACATGGACACGCTTCCCGCCGCGCTCGTGCAGGCGATTCAGGCGGGCCAGGTGGACCTGAAGAGTCCGGCAACCACCGTCGCGCTAATCAAGCTCGGCGCCGTGGTCGGAGTGCGCGGGACCGTGGTGACTGTGAACGGACGTGACACTCTGACACGGGTCGGAATCACCTGCGCGCTGTGTCACTCGACCGTGGACGATGCATTTGCTCCAGGGATCGGGCACAGGCTGGATGGATGGCCCAACCGGGACCTGAATCCAGGGGCGATCATCGCTCTCTCGGGTGCGCTCACGCCGGCGCAGAAGGCTGTGTACAACTCCTGGGGAGCAGGGAAGTACGATCCGCGTTACAACTTCGACGGGAAGAATGGGCCGACGGTGATACCGCCGGCGTACGGACTGGCGGGGCTGCATTCGGTGACTTTTACGGGTGACGGGACGGATCTGGAATACTGGAACCGGTATGTCGCGGTCACGCAGATGCACGGGCAGGGCAATTTTTCCGAGCCGCGTCTCGGAATCAACGTGCAGCAGCCGGCGCCCAATCTGGTCGAGCCGAAGCTTCCGGCTCTGCAGGCGTACCAACTGAGCCTGAATGCTCCTGCGGCGCCGGCAGGGTCGTTCGACGCGACTGCCGCCGCGCGCGGGCAGGTGGTATTCGCTGGTCCCGGCAAGTGCGCGCAGTGCCACGTTGGGCAGGAGTTCACGGATGGGAACACTCGTCTGCACGCGCTGTCCGAGATACCGACCGATCCGGCGTACGCCTTGCGGACCGCTACCAAGCAGTGGAGGACCTCGCCACTCAAGGGAGTGTGGCAGCATCCGCCTTACTTTCACGACGGGAGCGCGGCGACACTGGCGGACGTGGTGGAGCGGTACAATTCCAAGCTGGCGCTGAACCTCACCGCCCAGCAGAAGGCCGATCTCGTGGAGTATCTCAAGTCGTTATGACCGTCGATGCGGCGCGCGGCGATCGTCAGAGGGCCGTGCAGGATCCTGGACGGCGCCGCCCGGATGGCGAGGGCCGGCCGATGCCGCCGGTCACCTATTGTTTACGCGGCAGGCGCTCCATTTGCGCCGGTGACAGACGATATATTTCCCTGCTGTGAAAGCGAGCACCAAATTCCTGACTGGCGGTGCGCTGATACTCGGCGTGGCCGGATATCTGATGGCGAGCTCCATCAGTAAGACGGCGACGTATTATCTCACGCCGACTGAGCTTTCGAGCAAGGTTGCGACCGATCCTACGTTCTACAACACGGGTGTCAAGGTTGGCGCGCGTGTTGTGAGCGGCTCGATCGTGCGCCAGCCTGGCGGTCGCGAGACGTCGTTCCGAATGACCGACGGGACGCACACGTACAACGTGGATTATCGTGGCATCACGCCGGATACGTTCACGGACAGCGTGGACGTAGTGGTGGAGGGTCGCCTCGGGCGCGACCAGGTATTTCACGCGACTACGCTTCTCGCCAAGTGTGCCTCGCGGTATGAGAACGCGCCGGATCGTCCAGCGCGCACTCAGACGTGACGACAGCGCGGCCATGACCGCGCTCAACTTCTCCTTACAATGATTCTCGTTGGTGAGCTGTCGCTGTGGGTCGCCTTGTTGATGGCGGTCTGGACGGCGACCGTGTCTTTTGCCGGCGGCTCCCTCAAGCGCCAGGATCTTATCGCGAGTGCGGAGCGCGGAACTTACGCGACGTTCGCGATGGTGGTTCTTGCTTCGGCCGGGTTGTGGACGGCGATCTTCACCCACGACTTCTCCTTCAAGTACGTAGCGTCGTACACCAGCGCGAATCTACCGAAAGCCTATCTGTTCACCGCCTTCTGGGGCGGGCAGGCGGGCTCGATGTTGTTCTGGGTTCTCATCCTCACCTTCTTCTCGTCGCTTGCAGTCCTGACGAGTCGCAGCCGCAATCGCGAGCTGATGCCTTACGTGATCGGCACGCTCGCCGTGATCGCGATCTTCTTCCTCGCGACACTCTGCTTCGGCTCGAATCCGTACGAGCGGCTCGACTGGCTACCGGTCGATGGGCGCGGAATGAATCCGCAGCTCCAGAATCCTGGCATGGCGATCCATCCGCCGAATCTCTATCTCGGTTACGTCGGCACCAGCATTCCATTCGCGTTCGCGATCGCGGCGCTGGTTACTCGCCGGCTCGACGCGGAGTGGCTGGTCGCGGTACGGCGCTGGGCGCTGGTCAGCTGGTTCTTCAATACCACCGGCATCGTGCTTGGCATGTGGTGGGCGTATGTCGAGCTCGGCTGGGGCGGCTACTGGGCCTGGGATCCGGTCGAGAATGCCAGCCTGTTGCCGTGGCTCACGACGACTGCGTTTCTGCATTCGGTGATGGTGCAGGAAAAGCGCGGCATGCTGCGCAAGTGGAACGTGACGCTGGTCATCTGCTCCTTCCTGCTGTCGATCTTTGGCACGTTCATCACTCGCAGTGGAGTGATATCCAGCGTTCACTCGTTCGCTCAGTCGCCCGTTGGCAACTGGTTCGCCGGATTCCTCGGCGTCGCGATCGTCGTGAGCGTGTATCTCGTCACCACGCGTCTCAAGGATCTCAAGGCCAACGCGGTGCTCGAGAGCATGGTGAGCCGAGAGGCGGCGTTCCTGTACAACAATCTCGTACTGGTTGGAATCGCGTTTTCCGTTCTGTGGGGAACGCTCTTTCCGATTCTCACCGAAGCCGTGCGCGGCAC
Organism: Gemmatimonadaceae bacterium; assembly: GCA_035553335.1. GTDB lineage: Bacteria > Gemmatimonadota > Gemmatimonadetes > Gemmatimonadales > Gemmatimonadaceae > Fen-1247. The sequence goes on along the minus strand of DATNCZ010000017.1, from coordinate 6,889 downwards.
CAAGATCACGGTCGGTCCGCCGTTCTTCAATGCGGTCAACGTTCCGCTGGGACTGCTGTTGCTGCTGCTGACCGGAATCGGTCCGCTGATTGCGTGGCGTCGTGCGTCGGTTGCGAACCTGCGGCGACAGTTCACGTTTCCGGCATCGGCGCTCGTGATCGTACCGGCGCTGTTGTTCGCAGCTGGGATGCGAAGCATGTCCGCGATCATCGCATACGCGTTCGCGGGCTTCGTCGCGGCGACCATTCTGCAGGAATTCTACAAGGGCGTTGGCGCGCGCCATTCCATGTACGACGAAGCAGTGCCGGTTGCATTCGTGCATCTGATCGCACGGAATCGCCGGCGTTATGGCGGATACATCGTACATGCCGGCGTGGTGATCATCTTCTGCGCGTTTGCGGGACTCGCGTTCAAGACGGAGCATGATCTCACAATTTCCGCTGGCGATACCAAGACGCTGGTCGATCCGTTCGGGCACACGTGGACGTTCACGAGCCAGGGTGTATCGCGCTACGATGTTCTGAATCGCGAAGTAACCGCGATAGCGCTCGAGACGAAACGTGACGGCAAGCGGATGGGCGTCATCACGAGCGAGAAGCGGCAGTACTTCTCCGGCAACGACCCGAACAATCGCGTTCCCACGTTCGAGCCGGCGACGGCGGTGGGAATCAAGGGCTCGTTCAGGCAGGACGTGTACGTGACGCTCGCCGGTGTGACCGGCCAGGATACCGGCGAGATACGAATCACGTTCAACCCGCTGGTGCGCTGGGTATGGCTCGGCGGAATGTGCATGGCGGTCGGCGGTCTGATCGTGATGTGGCCGCAGGCAGAGCGCAGGAGAAAGCAGGGCGGATACGTGACGACGCTGCGTCCGGACGCGATACCGGTGGAAAGCGCATGACGATGGGGCGCAGACAGTTCCTGCTTTCTGTCGCGAGCAGTCTTGCTGTCGCGCGCGTCGCGGGTGCGCAGGGATCGGCGAATTCGATGGACATGGACATGAGCGCCGCCACGTACAAGCCGGTGCGACTGCCTGCGAAGCCGAACGCCACTCCGCTGCTGAGCGACGCGCAACGGGACGACCTCGAACACCACATTCACTGCCAGTGCGGCTGCAACCTCGACATCTATACTTGCAGGACGACTGATTTCACGTGTCCTGTCTCGCCGTCGATGCACGTGGACGTTATGGGGCTCGTCGGGGGCGGGTACGGTGCACAGGAGATCCTGGCTGCGTTTCGCGCCGTGTACGGCGAGCGGGTGCTGATGGCGCCCGCCAAGGAAGGCTTCAACTGGCTTGGCTATCTGGCTCCGTTCGTGACGCTCGGCGCGGGCAGCGTGCTGGTGTTTGCGTTGTTGAAGCACTGGAGCAGACCGGAGGCAGCGCCGCACATCCCCGAGGATACGGTTCATGCCACGCCGGAAGAGCTTGCCCGTTTGCACGAAGTGATGAGGGACGACGCATGATTGCGATGATCGTTGGAACCGGGCTTGCCATCGTGGCACTCTGTTTCGTGTTGTATCCACTATTCCGGGAACCGCTCGGGATGAAGTCGGTGCCGCGCGTGGTGACCCGAAGCACCGGCGTCACGACCGCGGTCGACGCACTGCGCGAGATCGAGTTCGATCATGTAACCGGAAAGCTTTCGGATACCGACTATGCAGAGCTCAAGTCGTCGTACACGCAGAGTGCCGTAGCCGCGATGCGCACGGGCGAACCCGCGCCGGCGACTGAAGTGGTCTGCGCGCGCTGCGGGCCGCGTCCGGAGAGTGACGCGGCTTACTGTTCGGAGTGCGGGAACGTTCTGGCGGCCTGACAGGGTGTTCTATCAAACGCTGTCGATGGTCGGCGCCGCGTTCCTGCTCATCGGATTCGTGTCCTTGCAGGCGGGCAAGATGCGAAACGACGGCGCGGCATTCAATGTGCTCAATTTTGTTGGATCGGGGCTGCTCGCCTGGGTCGCTATCCATGACCGGCGCGCCGGGTTCATCATCCTCGAAGTGGTGTGGGCGCTAGCCTCCCTGCCGCCATTGTTTCGCGCGTTCCTTGGCAAGACCATCGAGGGAAAGACGTTGTAGGCATCGATCCGGAGGTTCAGATGCACTGGTCGCCCGTGCGGATCTCAAAGGGTTCATCAAAAGGTTCAGCTGTAATGCTGCTGCCTGCGCTCCTGATCCTGAGCGCGTCGCTGGCGTTCACCCGCGACGCTGCAGCGCAGGGTACCATCACCGGCACCGTGCGTGACTCCCTCGGTGTTGGAATCAACGGAGCGAAAGTCTCCGTGGCAGGCACCGCGCTCAACGCCGAGACCGACGATTCCGGCCGGTTCGTCCTCCAGGCAGTCCCTTCCGGACCGGGATCGTTGCACCTTCGGCGCCTGGGCTTCTCCCCGGTGTCCATCGACGTTGTAGTCACGAGCCGAACGACTACACACGTCGACGTCAGGATGAAGGAAGTGCCGCACGCGCTCAGCGCGGTGGTCGTGCGCGCGAAACTTCCGCGCCACTACGAAGGCTATCTGGCGGGATTCTACGAACGACGAGATCTCGGCTTCGGGCACTTCATCACGGCTGACGAAATTGCGGACCGCGCGCCGATGAAGATCACAGACATGCTCCGGATGGTTCCGGGAATTCACGTCACCGCAACCAATCCGGACGAGTCTCATGTTCGGATTCGCGGCAATAGCTGCTGGCCGTCGGTCTGGATCGATGGCACGCCGGCCAACTCGGCGGAGTTCGATCTGGACTGGGTGACGCCGAGCGATATCGCCGGAATCGAGATCTACTCGAGCATCGCCACCGTTCCGGCACAGTTCGTCGATCGGCTCGGTCCCATACTCTGCGGAACCATCGTCGTGTGGACCCGCCAGGGCGAGCCAAAAAAGAAGAAATCGCTTACCGCGGCGGAACTCGCCGACCTTGTGGACCGCCTCAAGGTGTACACCGCCGATGAGGTGGACGTACCGGTGCGAGCGGACTCGTCGGCGCCTGTCACGCCGTGGTATCCCGATCCTCTCTACAGGCAGCGCATCCCCGGGCGAGTCCTGGCGGAGTTCGTGGTCGACACTACGGGGCGCCCCGAGCAGGAAACGATAGGCATAGTCTCCTCGACCGATCCGCGGTTCGCCGCGTCTGTGGTCCGGGCGCTTTCGGAAGCCCGGTTCATTCCCGCGCGCCTGCACGGCCATCCAGTTCGGCAACTGGTTCAGCAGCCGTTCACGTTCGTCGGTCCTGCGCTATAGCTCCAGTGCGGTCAACCGTCGGACCGCGATGTGGATCGGTGCAAGCGTTGCCGTCAGACACAACGCCGCGGCGGCCGAAAAGGCGATTATCATCTCGGTCGGGTCGATCGGACTCCCGAACGATCGCGCCAGGAGATACGTGTATACTGGCCGCGCCTCGAGCACAATGACGGCACCGATGAGCGAAATGGCGGTCATCATGAATATGAGACCGCCGAACGATGTAGGAATCTGAGCCGCGTTCTCAGTTTCGAACTGGGGAAAGATGGTTCCGGCGCCGATCGCGAGGCCGGATATTGCGAAGGTGAGCAGCGTGATCGTGCCGATCGAGACAGCGGTCATGAATTCGCTCACCTCGAGCAGCACGTCGGTCGTGAACACGATCGCGAGCGCCAACGCGAGAAGCGGCATCGTACCCACCCAGAACTTCGCCCACAGCAGGTCGCGCATCGAGAGCGGACTGGCCTTGAGCAGCCACCACGTGCGTCCTTCCAGACTCACCGACGGGAAGATGAACCGCGCAGCGATCGAGGCGAGCACGAATCCCGCGAGCACGAGATTCAGGAATGGAACTATGTTGGCGAGAAAGAAGGTTATTCCGTCGCCGCGCAACGGAAGAAAGCGAATGTTGAGCACGTACACGACGACGAGCACGACCAGCAGGATCAGCTGCGACCACTGGGTCGTATCGCGGAAGAACAGGCGCAGTTCCTTGAGAACCAGCTCTCGCCGCGTCGCGGGAAGTATGTTCAGAAGCATGCGCGACCGCGCGCGGCCGCGCGTGGCCGTTCTGCCGCTTCCTTCCTGCGATTTGCTGAATCCAGCAGCGTAGAGGGTGCGATGCAGTATCGCACCCATGACGACAAGCGCCGCGGCAGTCGACCACAGTAGATAGAACGGCAGCGCATCCGGCTCGTAACGCAACCAGCCGAGCACTCCAGTCTGCACCCAGTCACTCGGGAGCCACGGCGAGGTGGGCGTGCGCAGAACTGCGAGAAAATCGACGAGGGAGCGAAAGCCTTCCGGTCGGGCGAGTCGTTCGGGACGCAGCAATCTGAACGCGAGTATGACGCCGCCAGCGGCGAGCACCGTTATTACGCTGAGAATGTCACGCGTGCGGCGCGCGGGAAAAATGTTGACGAGCAGGAGCGTGACAGCTGCGCCGACGGCAGCCGGGATTATGAGAAATGGAATCACTGCTGCGATTGCAACGAGCGGATACCACCAACCTCCGTCGTAGGCGATTCCGTATGCCGTGAAGATGGGAAACGCCATCAACACGACCATCCAGCTGGAGTTCACCAGGGTCTCGATGAGTTTCGCACCATAGACGGACAGCCAGTCGACTGGCGTTCCAACGAGCAGGTCCAGATCACGCGCGAGAAAGAAGGTGGACAGCGCGGTGATGACGTTGGACAACAGCAGAAGACCAAAAAAGCTCACGAGCACCAGGCCAAGCAGCTTGGCCGCGAGCAGCGTGCCGATCTCGGGAACGTTCCTGAAGTACGTCAGCAGCCGGTAGGTGACGCCGAATACGCAGAGCCAGAACACTGCGCCGACACTCGACAAGAGAACTATTCGCGCGCCGCGCCCGCGCGATCCCCGTCGCGCAACGGCGCGAAGCGATTGGACTTTGGGGGACAGTACGTGTAGCAGCTGCCGGACCATGATGTCGCCGTCAGACCGACAGAACTTCCAGCGCCGTACGCCCTGCCTTCTCGCCGGTCAGCCGGAGGAAGATGTCTTCAAGTCCGGAATCGTAACCGGTACTGGTGCGAAGCTCGGTCATCGTTCCCATGGCCGCGATCCTTCCGTTCTGGACGATCGCGATCCTGTCGCACAACGTCTCCGCGACTTCGAGCGTGTGTGTCGACATGACTATCGTATTGCCACGATCGACGTAGGCGCGGAACAGGTCCTTGAGCAGACGTGCGGCTTTCGGATCGAGTCCGACCATCGGCTCGTCTACGACTATGACTTCCGGACGGTGAACAAAGGCGCTGGCGATGATGAGCTTCTGGCGCATGCCATGGCTGTAGCTTTCGACCAGTTCGTCCTTCCAATCGACGAGATCGAAGAGCGCGAGCAGTTCCTCTCCACGCCGGTCGATTTCATCTCCGCCCTGACCGTACAGACCGGCGACGAAGCGCAGGAATTCGGTGCCAGTGAGCTTTTCGTAGATGAATGGGCGATCCGGGATAAAGCCCAACCTGGACTTGGCCGCGACGGGATCGGCGGCGAGATTGACACCGCCAATCGCGATGGTTCCCGCAGTAGGCTGAAGAATTCCGGCGATCATGCGCAGCGTCGTGGTCTTGCCGGCGCCATTCGGGCCGAGGAGGCCGAACAATTCGCCTCGTCGCACCGAGAGATCCATTCCTGCAACAGCTGTGAAGTTGCCGTAACGCTTCGTGAGGCCTGCAAGCTGGATCAAGGTTTCGGGAGCTTCGGGTTGAGCGTGGCGATCTCGTACGTACTGCGCGTCATCGACAGTCCGCCGGGCTCGCTCGCGGCAACGAGCCGGCCGCGTGAATCCACCCAGGCAGAAATCGCACGAGAGGGTGGTACGAGCTGCCACGCGCGTACAGTATCGATGTGAGCGGCTACCCAGTTCTTCCGTGCAGTGTCGAAAACGGCGCTGTCCACCACGCTGAATAAGGACTCTGCAGCAATGCGGAGCGTCACGGTTTCGACGCGTCGGCTGACCGGATTGTAGATGCGGGTTGCAGTGGACGCCCCGATGTGGGGCGAGCGCGTCAGCATTATCGCGATCGGCGCCAGGGAGGGAAGCAGAATACCTGAGCCTGACGGAGGCGTTTCCCGGAGCTGAAACGGATGCTCGGTCCCGTTTATGGTGAGGGAGAACGTATCGAGCATGAATGCGCGGGTGAGGTGAGCGGTCGACGACGCGATTACCGATTGGCTGTCGCCCGCGATGAGCGCGCGCACCCGCACAGCCGCACGAGCCGTGAAGCCGGTTGCGGCGGTATCGAGTGATGAGCTGGCCCAGCCGATTGGCTCGCCGGTCTGATCGATCGTGTAGAAGTAGGTTGCCGGCTCGAGCCGGAGGACGCCCAGCGCGAGGCGGTCAGCGTCGGAGACGTCGTGGCGACGTCTTACCATCCAGGCCAGCCCGATTGCCCAGCCGAGTAGAACCGCCGCGGCGAGCACGCGGCGGTCCAGGTTCAGTTTCACGCGATCGAGAGGCCCGTCTCGTCCGCGATCCAGCTGAGGTACTTCGGCAGGCCTGCGGCGACCGGAAGGACCAGCAGCTCGGGCAGCTTGTATGGGTGGAGCGTCTCGAAAGAGGCCTGAAGGGCGTCCAGGCAGGCGGATCTGGTCTTGAGCATCAGGACCACCTCGGTCTCGTCGGCAACCTTGTTGTCCCACCGGTAGATGGAGCGCGCCTTTGGGAGCATCGTCCCGCACGCGACAAGGCGCCGCTCGAGAAGGGCCCGGACGAGGGTGGCAGCGTCGTCCTCCGTCCCGACCGTCGTCAGGACCACTACTGCGTCGGAGTGTGGCATACCCGAATTTACACCGTAAGTCCGTTAGGTTTAGATGGCTATGGCAGAAGAGGCACTGATAGTTCGAGGCGCTCGCGAGCACAATCTCCGCGACGTCAATGTTACCATCCCGCGCGA
>DATNCZ010000016.1:0-2442 GCA_035553335.1 Gemmatimonadaceae bacterium | reverse complement strand
GTCACCGAGAACGCCACGTTCACCTGACCCACCGGCACGCCCAGCTGCGTCTTCACGAGCGCCGACGGCGGATTCGCAACCGCCGATCCCGCTGGCGCCGTCTGCGCCGGGAACGGATTCGGATTCGTCGTGAGATACACCTTCGTATCCACGCCGCCAAAGGGGCTGAACGAGCTCGTGAGTCCGGTCTTGCCACCGCTGCCGGCCCATGCGTTCGTGGGCAGGAAGAGGTCGGCTATCGCGGAGCCCACCGCATGCGTTGCGCGATGCAGCTCGCCGTTGGTTGCAAAGTGCAGAATCTCCCGCGGACTGATCGAGCCCGTTTGCGTAATGCACAGCCCCGGGATTGCACCGGCCGGTGGCAAAATCTGAATGCCCGGAGTGGCCGTGCCATTCACCGTCTGCGTCACGTTGTGCGCGAGGAGCACAGTTGGAACGTCGCCGCCCGTTGCCAGGCACAGTCCCACCGTGAGATTCGAAGTGATCCCCGACTCCGGCGACACCTTCACATCGTAGAACGGACCGTACTGATCGAGCGTCGTGTTGAGCGGGTGAGTCGCGCCGGTGAGCACGCTGATCGTTACCACCACCGCCGGCGTGTTGAACGAGTTCGGCGGCAGCTGTACGCCTGCGTTGCCGTCACCTGTGACGACGTTCTGCGTGCTGCTGCTCGGGAACACCACCACGTTCACCGTCCCCGGATCGCTCGGATCGCCAGGAAGCGTGAGCCCGGTGGTCGGCAGCCCGACCGTGCAATAGAGTCCCGTCTCGAAGGCGAGCAGCTGCTGTCGCGTCGCCAACGACGTTCCGCCAATCAACTTCCCCGCGTTGAACTCCTTCAGCGTGAAATCGAGCAAGCGGAAGACCAGCGTGCGCGCGTCAGCCAGGTGCCCAGTGTTGATGTAGAGCAGGATCGCCGCGTAGGTGGCCGTGGCGATCAACCGGTCGCCACCTTTCGATGGGAACAGGTTGACGATCATGCTCGCCGTCTGCGTCACGGTGGGACATCCGGCGGGCACGATGCTGGCCTCCACCGGCGGAGGCGCCGCCTCGGTTGGCGACCGGCTGTCGCTCGAACACGCTGTGATGAGCAATGCTCCGGCAACTGCCATGAGGCAGCTTCCGACTAGTGAACGCCACATTCCGTCTATCCTCTCAGATCAGGTTGAAACAGCAATTCGCATCGCGGACACGTCACGTTTCTGCTTCTTAAATCACTGCTTCCCTGTACTCACGAGACGCTGAAATCGCGGATCGTCAGCTATCGTACGCCATCGCCAGTTGTTGTCCGAGTTGAAACCGGAAGCGACGTTGGGGTTCGCGGCAAGGAACACGGCGAGTGACTTGATTGCCGCGCTCTTATCACCAATCAGGGTCCAAACGAACGCACGATCGTACTCCAGATCGCGCGTGGGATCGATATCCGCAGACTCGCGGACGGCGGTGAGCACATGTTTCGCGCTATCCGTCAAGTTGGCGCGGGTGAGCACTGCCGCGACGCCCGTTTGCGAGCTCGCCGTCGCGTATCGGCGCGACGACTCGGGCGTGAGCTTCACGATGGAGTCCGCGAGCCGCCAGGCGAGCGCGGGATCTGGATCCACCGCCTTCGTCGCCATGAGGCTGAGCTTGCACTCCACGAACCGTGGGTCGGCCGGAAAGCGCCGGCTCCCCACGTCGCACCAGTGCACGGCCTCAGGCAACTGCGCATCATCGAACGCGAGGTTGAAAAGCCTCCACACGATGACATCGATGTTGCTCAGATACGCATCCTGCTCGTACGCACGCCGCGCGGCGAGCTTGGCGCTCGTCACGTCATCAGTGTGCGTGAGCAGCGAGCTCAATACGCCCCACGCTCCGGCCTGCGCAGGGTTGATCTTCACAGCCGAATCGAGATCGGCCTGCGCCCCGTCGAGCATCCGCTTCGATGCATCCGCGCCCGGCTGGAGTCCGAGCAAGTAACTCCAGTAGCGGAGCGTGCCGCGGAGCTCGAGCGCGTCCGGATTGGACGTCGACAGCGCGAGCGCCGAATCAGCGAAATCGAGGCCGACCGTCACCCACTTCGCCGCCTTGAGCTGATCGCTGCCGAAGAATCGAGACGCACGGTACGCGAGCGTGCCGCGCAGCACCGGCACCGCCGCCCACGCGCGGTCGAGCGCGGACGCCTGCGCGAGCAGCGTATCGGCGCTGTGCACCTCGCGCAGAACTCCCGCGGTGTCGCCCCCCTTGATCGCGTCCTGCTCCGCGCGAAAGTGCTGCTCGGCCTGCTGCAGAAGTGCCCACGCATCCGCGTTCGATGTGCCCTCGCGCTGCTCGCGCAACAACACCTCGGTGCCGAGCCGGCGGCGCAGGAATTCCGCGACTCGCATCGACAGCGTGTCACGCAGCGCCAGCGGATTGCCGCGCGCCTGCTCGAAGCTCGCGCGCTCGAAGTCGGTGCCCGTG
>DATNCZ010000015.1:0-3117 GCA_035553335.1 Gemmatimonadaceae bacterium | reverse complement strand
TGCACTCGACTCCAGCGATCGGTACACCTCTACAATCGGCGGACCCTTACCGTCGAAGCTACAAAATCCCCCAGAAGTCGCGACTCACGTCGAAGTAAAAGCTCCATCGCCCATCGCGCGTCCCACGCGCAACGTCGAAGCGCAGCAGATCGAACACGCTGAGCAATCCCACACCCGCGCTCGGATACCATCCCTTGCCATCGACCCACGCGGTATGAACGAACGGCGCCAGCGTCGCGGTAGCCGGTGCGCGTCCCCACTCGCCTAGCGGCACGGGGATGAACGGAATCTTCGCCCGCCACTCCACGTGCGCCGCACCGGCGCGCTCGCCAACGAGTGAGTGAAAATCATATCCCGGCGCCGTTACCGGGCCGCCTAGCGCGATGAGAGCCTGAGGCGGAGTTCGCGTGCCGCTCGTGAGACCCGCCGCCAGCATCGATATCGCCAACTGACCGCTAGAGAATGTACGAGTCGCCGCAAAGGTGCCGACGCCTTTTCCCGACTCGGTCACAAAATGCGCTAGCGCATCCTCTCGATCGTGCATCGCCGAAAGCGACAGCGCCGCTGATGCGTCCATTCCGAACAGATCGAAGCGCGGTGCGTCGAGCCTGAGCGTCGCTCGGGCTTCGATCAGCGACGTCGCCGGCTGCGGTGGTGCGAAGTGTCGCGACGCCGGCTCGCCATGATCGCCGGCCATCGCCTGTCTCTCGACCGCAAATTCGAACGTCGGACGCAACGACATTGCGGTCGGTGCAAAGAACGAAAGCGACCCGCCGCGTGCGCTGAAAAGGCCTGTGTAGTCGCTGCCGTACTCCTGCGTCGCGAAGCTGTTGATCAGTCCCGAGCGCTCGGGAACTACCGACACGTCGTGCAACGCACGATAGGCCGCGACACTGACCCCTGCTCCGCTATTGGACGTATATGTGAGCGCAGCATGCGGCTTCCAGTCGCGGTCCGAAAAGCCATAGCCGGCACCGGCGTTGAGCGCCAGACGCGGTGCAGCATATACCGTGGCAGCCGCCCCGAGCGCGATTCCCTCCACGCGATTGACATGAACGAACTGCGACACCGAAGAGCCAGCCAGCGCCAGCGTCTGCGCACGCTCCACAGTCCGTGCACGCACCAGATCACTCACCTCGCTGTGCAGCTTCGCAACATCAGAGCTGGCGAACGACTGCACATCGGGCGGAAGCGAATCAAGCACAGTCCCGGGGAACTTGAATCCCTTGGTCGTAACCTGGCCGCTCCGCGTAACTACCGCACCCGGCGCAGTCTCTATCTCTGGACCCCGATCGAACACCGCATCGACCGGCACGTTCACGTCATAATCCGAAATCTCCCACCGTCCTCGAATGATTCCGCGCGCTGGATAGTCCAGCCACGTTCCCGTCCTCCGGATCTCCACTTCCTGCCGCCTCGGCAACCAGAACCGTCCTTCGATCAGCCCGCTCTCGAGCACGACCGAGATATCCTCCAGGTCCTTGTCCCTGTACGCGGCGCGCGTGAACCCGATCGCCATGCGCACCACGGACCCGCTCTCCCGGTCCACATACACGGATCCGATCGCTCGCGCAGCATTCTGATCCTTCGGACGAAACCGCAGCTGTACCACGTCCAGCGTCCGCTCGCCCAGCCGTATCTGCAGCGAGTCACCAACGGAAAAGTCGTAATCGTTGAGCCCCGATGGCGACAGCGGATGGGGGACGTCCTGCACCTCGTCGCCGTCGCCAATCCTGATGAAGCTCGGGAAGTTGTTCTGCACTATCCCGAGATGGTCCCGGTGATAATTGATGTCGGTCGGCAGAACGAGTGTATCGCGGCGTCCCTTGATCAACTGTTTGCTGAGCGACGGCGCCTTCCAGTAGATATCCGACGCGATCTGGTCGGCGCGGACTATCTTCGGAGGATCGGGAAAGCCCTTGCCCAACTGGGCCAGAAAGGTCAGGTAACCCCTGGCCTCTGCCTTGTAGCTTTTCAGCCCGCTATCGGCGAGCTGAGCGGCGCGAACCGCAGTCGCGTGAGTCGCCAGGCTCTCGGCGCGCGCGGAGTTCCAGTCCTGGGCGGCGATGGCGACGGGAGCGAGAAGAATTACCAGCCCCGTTGTCATGGTGCGCTTCATCCCTCAACTTAACGCATGGATTTCGACCGTTTCCGCGCGCACGCAGCGACAGCCGGCCTCGTCCCCGTCTGGCGCGACGTGCTGTTGGACATAGATACCCCCGTTTCCGCCTTCGCAAAGCTCAGGCGGGGCGGCTTCGCCTTCCTTCTGGAGTCTGCTCCGGCCGGCAGCGAAACGTGGTCCCGCTACACCTTCATGGGTACGGAGCCGCGCTCCGCGTGGTCGCTGTCGGATGGAGTCGTCTCGGACTGGACGCCCTCCCGTGGCTGGCACACGGAACGCCCGGTCGCCGACCCCCTGGCTGATCTGGAACGGCTGGTAAAGGAGCATGCACCGGCACCGGTGCCGGAGCTCGGCGTGTTCTGGGGCGGCGCAGTCGGCTACCTGGGCTACGATGTCGTACGCGCGATCGAATCGCTCCCGAATCCGCCGCGCAAGAAGCTCGACATACCCGACGCGTTGTTCGTCTTCACGCGCGGCCTCGTGGTGATCGACAACCTGCGGTCGCAGGGACGGCTCATCGTGTCCGTGCCCGTTCCGCGCGATGCAAGTGAATACGAGCTGCGAGAGTTGTACGATGATGCGCAGACGGAGCTCGACGCGATCGCCGCGCGCCTGCTCGATCCGTCGCCGCTCGAGCCCCTGTCACTCGGGGCTCCAACGAAAGAGCTGATTGGCAAGTCGAACTACGAGCACGACAGATTCATCGCTGACGTCGAGCGCATCAAGGAATACATTCGCGCCGGCGATTGCTTCCAGTGCCTGCTCGCGCGTCGCATCGACGTCGAGCACGACTTCGACAGCTCGGATCTCTACCGTGCGTTGCGCGCCCTGAATCCATCTCCGTACATGTACCATCTCGACCTCGACGGTACGGAACTCGTTGGCAGCTCTCCCGAGCTGCTCGTGCGGCTTGCGAATCGCCAGGTGACCGTACGCCCGATTGCAGGGACGCGCCCACGTGGGAGCACCGCGGAAGAAGACGAGCGGATGACCGC
>DATNCZ010000014.1:0-18721 GCA_035553335.1 Gemmatimonadaceae bacterium | reverse complement strand
GTGGAAGCATAGCGCGCAGTAAGGGTTGGCGAGCAGCTCGCTCCCCTTGCGTCCTTCGTAGTTGGTGTAGAAGACGAAGCCGCGCTCGTCGAAAGCCTTGAGGAGCACGATTCGGTTCGATGGGCGGCCGTCTGCACCGACAGTTGCCACCGACATGGTGTTCGGATCGGGGAAGCATTCGCGCGAAAGCTCCCCCGTTGCGCGCGCGAAGAGCTCGGCGAAGCGCTGGAATGGTTCGGAGAACGAAGTCACGTCAGCCAAGAGCCCGCATCCTGAATCGCACCAGCGCCGCCCAGGTGAATCCGCCCGTGAGCACAATCAGGGCAGCGATGATCGCGATGAATGGCATGTGCGCCACAGACGGAGTGAGCGACGCGCGCAACCCCTCGGAGATGTAAACCAGCGGATTGACGAGTACCGCGTACTTGAGCCACGGAACCACGTCGAGTCCGCGCCACGGATAGTACGCGCAACCGAAGAAGATCATCGGCGTGATGATCAGACTGAACATGAAGCCGATCTGCTGCGGACTGATGAGCACGCCAAGCAGCAGCCCGAACGCCGATGCAGCTGCGGCTGACAGTACTACGACGAGTGCCAGCTCGGGAAAGTGAGAGAACGTGAATCCCGGTACCGGTCCCATCACAAGACGCGCAAGCGGCAAAACCACAATCGCGGCGATGATTCCCTGAATCATTGCGTTGACGATCTTCTCGATCGCAACGAGGTCGATGCTGACTGGCGCGAGCAGACGGTCTTCGATCTCCTTGGTCCAGCCGAACTCCGTGACCATGGGCAGCGTGACCGATTGCGCCGATGCGAGCATCAGGCTCAACGCAAGGATGCCAGGCAGCAGCGCCGCCTGATAGCCCGGTTGCGTAAAGCCCATTTTGGGGAGCAGATATCCGAATACGATCACGAACAGAATCGGCTGCATCACGGTTCTTATGAGAAAGAACGGCAGCTCGCGGCGCGCGACCCGGAGATCGCGGCTCAGCAATGCAACGAACACGCGTCCCGCCGGAACGGGCGGATGCGGATTCGCGATCGACGCAACCGGCCATGGAGCAGTAGCGGCGCTCACGCGTCCCATCCCCGGCCCGACTTTGCGATGAAGAACGTTTCGAGCGAACCGTCAGGCGTCTGCTTCTTGAGGTTCTCCGGCGTGTCGAGCGCGAGCAGGCGACCGCGATCGATCAGTGCGATGCGATCGCTCAGCTCGTCGGCTTCCGGCATATAATGAGTCGTCATTACTATCGTCCGCCCTTGTGCGTGCAGATCGCGAAGTATCTCCCACAGTGAGTTGCGTGCATTGGGATCCAGGCCAACCGTCGGCTCGTCCAGAAAGAGGATCATCGGCTCGTGGATCAGGGCGCGTGCGATCATCAACCGCTGCTGCTGTCCGCCGCTGAGCTGATCCACCTTCATGCGCGCCTTGTCGGCGATTCCCAGTCGCTCCAGGAGCTCGGTTGCGCGCCGCGCGGCTTCCTTGCGGTTCACTCCGAAATATGCGGCGTGATAGACGAGATTCTCCCACGCATCGAGCGCGCGGTCCGGATTCGGCCGCTGTGGTACCACCCCGATTCGTTGCCGCACCGTTACACTCTGGCGCACGACGTCGGCGCCGGCCACGCGAGCAGTCCCACCGGTCGGAATGACACGCGTCGTCAGAACGCCGATGGTCGTCGTCTTGCCGGCGCCGTTGGGGCCGATGAGCCCGAAAAATTCGCCCTCATTCACGACCAGGTCCAGCCCTTCAAGTGCAACTGTTTCGCCACCGCCACGCGGTTCCGCACCGTTCGACGACGCCCAGCCGGGCTGAGCTCCGGGAATGGCCAGTCCGCCCGCAGCCGGATACACCTTGCGCAATCCTTCGGTAACTATCGCCGCGGTCATGCGGACAATTTACCGGTTCGCGATCCCGGATGTGCGTCCTCCGGAAACCGGTTCCGGCCGGCCGTTTTCTGCTCCTGCTTATCTTGATTATGCCACGCCTGAATCGCTCGCCACCGCCCCCACCAGCCGAATCATGATCTTTCGCCGATTCTACGACGACTCGCTTGCCCAGGCCAGCTACATGATCGCCTGCGAACGCACCTCCGAAGCGATTGTCGTCGATCCGAACATGGACATCGAGACGTACCTCCGCGCGGCGCGCGACGAAGGTGTTCGCATCTCCGCTGTAACCGAGACGCACATCCACGCCGACTTCGCGTCCGGCACACGCGCACTCGCCGCGACGACCGGTGCCCAGGTGAACGTCTCCGGCGAGGGAGGCGAGGGGTGGCACTATTCGTTCGCACGCGAGCCCGGTGTGAACATTCTGCACGCAGGTGACGAGATTACTATCGGAATGGTGCGGCTCGACGTGCTCCACACGCCCGGGCATACGCCGGAGCACCTCACGTTCCTGCTGACCGATCGCGCGCGGAGCGACGTCCCGGTGGGGGCGCTCACCGGAGATTTCATCTTCGTCGGCGACGTGGGCCGTCCGGATTTGCTCGAGCGCGCCGCCGGTCAGGTGGGAACGATGCGTACCGCCGCGGCATCCCTGTACGCGTCGATTCAGGCCTTCAAACAACTCCCGGATCATCTTCAGATCTGGCCTGGCCACGGGGCCGGCTCCGCCTGCGGCAAGGCCATGAGCTCTGCAGCGCAATCGACGCTGGGCTACGAGCGTGTCGCCAACTGGGCTCTGGCACCGATGGCCGAGGCCGAATTCATCGAGCGGGTGCTCGAGGGCCAACCCCCTGCGCCGCCCTACTTCGGTGCGATGAAAGCGCGCAACCGCGACGCGACGGTGCCGCGCACGCTGACGCTTCCCCGCATGATGACGGGCGACGAGGTTGCCGGTCTTGGCGCGAGCGCGAACGCGCTGATCATCGACGTCCGCAATGACGACGAGTGGCGTCGCGGCCACATTCCGGGCGCGACACTGATGCCCCTCCCCACTCTTCATGCGCGACTCGATGAAATTCCGCGCGACCGCGCGATCATACTGCACTGTCAGCGCGGCAGCCGATCGGCAGTAGCAGCGGCCACGCTCGACGCATTCGGCTTTGACGACGTTCACGAGCTGAGCGGCGGAATGTCAGCGTGGGAAGCCGCTGGCCACCCTGTCGCAACGTAAGATGGCTGGTCCAGGCGGCCACGGCGGACGCGCTCGCGACCGCGCGGAGGCCGAGAACGCGACGTGGGCCGAGCGCCGCGCGGCTCTGAGGTATGTCCCGCCGCTCGTGCGCATGGTGTGGGAAACACATCGGGGCTACGCACTCACGATGATCCTGCTGCGCATCGCGCGGGCGTTCATACCTGTCGCGACGTTCTGGATCGGCAAGCTCATCATCGACGGAGTGATCGCGGCGCGCGCCGGCAACGGGACGCTCACTGCGCTGTGGCGCTATATCGCAATGGAGCTTGCCATCGTTGCGGCCGGTGAGATCATGGCGCGCGTATCGGCCCTCGTCGAGAGCCTCCTGAGTGATCTCTTCTCGAACAGGATGAGCGTGCGGTTGATGCAACACGCCGCGACACTCGACCTCGCACAGTTCGAGAACCCGGATTTCTACGACCACCTCGAGCGCGCGCGACGCCAGACGGTCGGACGCATCGCGTTGCTCACGCAGCTGCTGGGAATCGGGCAGGACTTTCTTACGCTCCTCACTCTTGCCGGTGCGCTCGTCGTCAACAGCCCGTGGCTGCTCCTGTTGCTCGTGATCGCGATCGTGCCGAGCTTCCTGGGAGAGACGCACTACGCATCGCTGGGATATTCGTTGCTGTTCCGCTGGACGCCGGAGCGCCGGCAGCTGGACTACCTGCGCTACGTCGGCGCAAGCGATGAGACCGCCAAGGAAGTCCACATGTTCGGACTCGCGGGCTGGCTCACACGAAAGTACGACGAGCTGTCGCAGCGTTTCTTCGACGAGAACAAGAAGCTCTCCGTTCGTCGCGCGATCGTCAGTACCCTGCTCTCCTTCCTCGGCACAGTCGGGTATTACGCCGCGTATGTGATCATCCTGTTGAGCGCGGTGCGCGGCCAGATCACCGTCGGAACGCTGACATTTCTCGCGGCATCCTTCGGCCGCGGACGCGATGTGATCCAGAGCATCCTGATGGCCGCGAGCGGCGTGTACGAGCAGGCCCTGTATCTGCGCGATCTGTTCGAATTCTTCGACATGAAACCGACGATTTCCGGACGCTTGAACGCGCCACCGGTTCCCGATCCGATTCGGGAAGGTTTCGTCTTTGAAAATGTTGGTTTCCAGTATCCGGGGAGCGAGGAGCGCTGGGCCGTCCGCGGCTTGAACTTCACGCTCAATCCTGGCGAGCGAATCGCTCTCGTGGGCGAGAACGGAGCTGGAAAAACGACGGTCACAAAGTTGCTCGCGCGGCTGTACGATCCGAGCGAGGGGCGTATCCTGCTCGACGGGAAGGATCTTCGCGAGTACGATCTCGCGTCGGTGCGCTCGACCATAGGTGTGATCTTCCAGGATTTCGTGCGCTACGACATGCGCTTCGACGAGAACATCGGCGTGGGCGAGATCAACGCGGTCGAGCAGGCCCTGGAGGGAATGGATCAACCGGTGCCAGCCTTGATAGAGAATGCCGCCGAGCAATCGCTCGCTGCATCGCTTCTGCCGCGATTCAAGGAAGGCTACCGCCAGATGCTCGGCCGCAGATTCGAGAACGGCGTCGATCTGTCTGGTGGAGAGTGGCAGAAGGTCGCTCTGGCGCGCGCGTATCTTCGCGCGGCACAGGTCCTCATACTGGACGAGCCGACGGCGGCGCTGGATGCTCGCGCGGAATACGAAGTATTCCTGCGCTTCTCGGAGCTCGTCGCCGGAAGAATGGCGGTGCTGATATCGCACCGGTTCTCGACAGTGCGAATGGCCGACCGCATTCTCGTGCTTCGCAACGGACAGCTCGAAGAAGAAGGCACGCACGAGGAATTGCTCGCCAACGCCGGCCTGTACAACGAGCTGTTCACGATGCAGGCGGCGGGCTACAAGTAGTTCTACAGCCGGCCGGTAGAAAGGATGGCGTATTGCGAAGACGACGTCATTCCCGCGAAAGCGGGAATCCATCTGCTGCCGATCTGCTTTCGGCTGTCATCGCATCCAGAGATCGATAACATGGATTCCCGCTTTCGCGGGAATGACAGACACATGGGATCCCCGCTTTCGCGGGGATGACGAATCTTCAGCAGAAAATTTGCGAATTTACTGCTTGAATATCTCCCCGCCCTTCATGACCATGCGCACCTGGCGGATTGCGTGAATGTCCTTGAGCGGATCGCCTGACACCGCAATCAGATCTGCGTACAATCCCGGCTTGACGGTGCCGAGGCGGTCACCTAGTCCGAGTACGCGTGCCGATGTTGACGTCGCGGACTGAAGCGCAGCGACCGGCGTCATTCCGTAGTCCACCATCATCTCGATCTCGCGCGCATTGTCGCCGTGCGTGAACACGCCCACATCGCCGCCAGCGATGATCGTGACTCCGGCTGCGAGCGCGGCCTTGAAGCTCGCGCGCTTGGCGGTGATCGCGGCCGGCTCCGGATCGATTCCCTTTCGCCAACCGCCGTATTGCGCGATTGCGTCGCCTGCCGCGAGCGTCGGACACAACGCGACGCCATGCTCGGCCATCAGGCGAAATACTTCCGGCGTTCCGCCATCGCCATGCTCGATCGTATTCACTCCGGCGAGCACGGAACGGCGCATTCCTTCAGCGGTCGCGGAATGCACAGTTACCATTCTACCGCTCGAATGCGCGACTTCCACGATGGCTTTCAACTCTTCTTCCGTGAACGTTGGCTCCGCCTCGCCGCGGGGACCCCATCGATAGTCGGCGTACACCTTGATCCAGTCCGCACCGTGCTTGATCTGCTCACGCGTTGCGAGCATGACTCCGTCGACGCCACTTGCCTCCTGTGCGCCTTGCGGCACGTCCCAGCGCGGATCGAATCCCTTGGGCCCGTAGCTTCCCGTCGCGACGATCGCGCGCGTTACGACGAGCATTCGCGGTCCCGGAATGATCTTCTGCTCTATAGCCTGTTTGAGACCGACATCCGCGTCGCCGGCGCCCTCGGTGCCCAAGTCCCGGATCGTGGTGAAACCAGCGAGCAGCGTGTTGCGCGCGCTGACGGTAGCCCGGGCAACACGCAATGCCAGGGGCTCCTTCAGGACCTGGTCGTTCCACGATGTCTCGTTGTACGGATGCAACATCATGTGCGAGTGAGCTTCGATGAGGCCCGGCATGAGCGTCGTTCCGGCGAGCGCGATCTGACGGGTGCCGGCTGGCACCTCGACGCTCGCGCGTGGGCCAACGGCCACGATCTTCTCGCCACGCACCAGCACGACCCAGCCCGGCCGCTCGACTCCCGCGGGCGCGTCGAATACCTGGTCCGGAATCAGGAGTACGGGAGTTGCAGTGTCCGGCCTGACAGGTCGCTGCGCCGAGAGCGGCGGCGCCAGGCCGACCGACAGGGCCGCAGCGCCGATCAGAATCGAGGATTGAAGATTTTTCATGAGACAAACGTGGCACCGGTGGCGCGTTTATTCGAGAGGCGGCGAGTCGCGCCGCCGTCCGGACGCGATCCGCGGCCGTTCGCAGCTTCATCCTTGCGGCCCCTGCCACGTGGAGCGCACGTTTCAGCAGTCTTCGGACGTCATAATTCCACCTCTCAAGGGAAGGCAGTAAAAATGCGCTCGATTGGTACCAGTATCGCGCTGTCGGTATGCATGTTGTCAGTTTCAGCCACGCTACCGCTTGCCGCGCAGGAAACGCAGGCGAACCCCATCTCGACGACGCTGAAGAACGAGCTCAAGAGCTCGCAGCGAAACCTCGTGGCGGCCGCCGAGGCAATGCCGGCGGATAAGTATGGTTTCAAGCCAACGCCGGCTCAAATGAGCTTTGGCCAGCTGATGTTGCACGTTGCCGGATCGAACGAGTTCATGTGCGCGACGATCGCCGGCACGAAGGCTCCGCAGCAAGCCAAGCTTGCACCGACCGCCAGCAAGGATTCCATAGTTGCGCGCATCAAGCAGTCTTTCGACTACTGCACGACGACACTTGCTCCCGTCGATGACGCGAAGATGGGGGACATGGTGCCGTTCTTCGGCGGCAGAAAGATTTCGCGTGGTGGGGCGATGGTATCTCTCGTCGGAGACTGGTCTGACCACTATGGAGCGTCGGCGATCTATCTGCGCCTGAACGGAATCCTTCCGCCTACCGCACGCGGCGCAAAGCCGGAGATGTAGATCTGGCCGGGCTGAATGCAGAATGCCTCCGACCGATCGACGTGTGTCGATCGATCGGAGGCATTCGTGTAAATGAAACCGCTACAACCGCCAGCTACTCGGCAAGCTACTCGGCCAGCTACTCAGCGAGCGCCAGCATCTGCGCCGTGGTGCGATTGGCTGCACGCATCACCTTGTCAGGATAGCTGTGGCATCCCGGCGTGTTGCTTCCGTGAACGCAGCCGTTGTATCTGAGAAGTGCCGTCCGCATGTTGGGCGAATTGCGGACGTTGTCCTCCAGAATGCTCGCGCCGTGACAGATGTTGGATTCGATCGAGAACAGATTCGATGAGCTGCAACCCCACTTTCCGGCATGGTCCGGCATCACCTGCATCAGCCCACGTGCGCCGACGAAGCTGCGTGCCGTCGTGTCCAGGGTTACGTCTTCGGTAAGCAGCACTCCCGCAAGGAGCGCCGGGTCGAGATTGCGGCGGCTTCCCTCATCGACAATCGCGCCTGCGATCCTGTCGGCGGTCGCCTGATCCGAGGTGTAATGCTGGAGCACTTCGGAGAGCCGAAATGCCTCCCTGCTGAACGACGGAGCTTCGATGATCGCGCCTGCCATCTGGATTCCCGCTGCAGGCTTCCGCAGCGTCGGAGGTGGCAGCTGTGCGGTGAATACCACGCCCGCGACGAGAAGCGCGCCGGCGGCTATGAAGTGGCTCACGGACTTTACCGTTCCGATCCACCGCACGATGCTGCGCGGCGTCGATTTTACTTCTGCCCGTGTCTCGCGTCTATCGAATAACTCAACCAAACTCGACTCCATTACTTGATCGGGACCAGCACGCGCCCCTTGCCATCCTTGAAAGCGCGCCCGAGCCGGTCCGCAAACCTGTCGAGCACAGCGATGTCGCCCTCACGCATTGCGTATTCCGCCGACGTAGTCGGAACACGATACGTCGCCGTCGATGGGACCGGCGATGGGCGCAGTTGCTTACGTTCCCTTACGAGTACGGCACCGCGCGAGTGTGCGAACTGCCACATCCGCCGACCGATCTGAGAATTGGTCAGCGGACAGTCGGGGTATCGCTCGCGCACAAGCCGAATGAACCGCTCGTTGGTAACGACACGGCGACTATCCTCACGTTCTTTCACGACCGGCTCCGAAACCGACGTGTCTTCCAACTCTGCCTGCTCCGGAACCTCTATCGAGATCCGAACGGTTGCGCCCAATACCTCGGCTACCTGTCGCAACAAATCGAGCGAGACGTTATACCTCTCGTCGTGCTCGATGTTACGTATGGTTGACGGAGACAGCGATAACTGAGCGGCGACGTCCTCTCGGCGCAGACCTCGGAGCTTTCGGAGACGCTCCAGGTCCCTGCCAATCCACACGGCCATACTTATCTAGTTAATGCCATTACTGCTATACGTATGATGATAGCGATGCTGATGTTATACGTCAACTGTTTACGGCGAGCGGGCGAGCGGCCCGAGTTCGCAGAGTGAAGGAAACCGAAGGCCTTTACCGGGCTGGCCGCTTCATTCGGCGTGTTCTGATTGGTACGATAACGCTCATAGTTGTAGTTGCCGCTGTCGGATACCTGTTCCTCATGCGTCAGGTCGATCCGGCCTCGGCGTGGGCATATGCCACGCGCGAACTCGATGGTGGCGCTCTGCATTACGACGAGCATCCGGTACGCATCGCCCGCGTTTACCGGCGACGGCCGGCGAATTACTTCCGCGCAGCGAACGGACTTCTCGTCGCGACACCGGAGCGGGTGCTGTTCATCGGCGTCGAGCCGCGGGACATGCTTGCGGGTGCCGACGCTCCGGCGGCGATCCTCACGAGCGAATTTCCGAACGACACGCTTCTGTCGACGTCGCTTCAGCGTGTCTACTCGCTCACTGCGCACGGAGTGGTGATCCGTCGAGGTAATCGCGCGGAGCAATACGCTGCGTCATCCGGTTATGAAGCGCAGTTGGATTCGCTGGTTGGCTACCTCGCGAAACGCAAGATCCAGGAGCGTGCGGCGGCGGCTCAGGACCGCGAGCTCCGCGAACAGCTTGCGAAGCTGCTGAAACAACCGTTGCACTATGTGGTCGAGCGAGGCGATGCGCTGTCCGTGATCGCTTCACGCTACAACGCGACGCCCGCACAGCTCAGGGAATGGAATCATCTCGCGAGTGACCGGATTCGAGCGGGCGAGACGCTGCTGGTTCGCCCGGGGAGATAGCACTCAGCTCTTATCCGTCAGCTGGCCCCGAATCTTGTATCCCACACGTCGCAGAAGAAGAAAGCCGAGCGCGGCGCCCGCACTCTGGATCAGAATGTGGGTCACATCCATGAACCGTTCGGCGATCGGTATCTTCCCGGCTTCGAGCAGTATCGCCAGGTAGATCGCGGGCAGCACGCCGCGCAGCGGTCCCGTGGCTCGTAGAGGCCAGACGGCGAGAAGTGCGCCCAGCGGCACGAAAAGGACTCCCTGTGCGACGACGTCCGTCACACTGAACAGATCTCCGCGCTCGGCGAGTGCCTTGAGCGGAACCAGGTGGCTGGACGTGAACTGGTCGGCCATCGCGGCGCCGGATAGATCGAGACGGAAGGGTCGCCAGCTCCACACCGCGATCGCCAGCGAATAAGCGAGGGCGACGATTCGCGCGCGTTGCCTTACCGCGAATCTGGCGGCGAACGAATCCATTGCACCCGCGGCACACATGGCACCGAACGCCGCCGCAACGACATGAGTGAGCGCCGCCCCGAGAATGATCGGCTCGGCTGTGACGCCATGCACCACTTCAACGAGGGGATAGATGACCGCGGCGACGCAGATCGTGATGAACGTCGCAGCTACGTTGGATGCGCCGCCCTCCATCAGGGCGATCGCGCAAAATGCGCCGGCGGGAAGGAAGATGAGTACGTCGATCAGCGGGATCTGGGTAATCGATTCGGGGCGAATCGCGGCTATCGCTCGCCCGATCCGCTCGTCGATGCTGCCTCCGAGCTGCGGCAACAGATCCTGGCGGAAGAGCGGCATGAACGCTTCCATGATCGTCGCAACGCCGTAGCTCACGGCAAACAGCGCGGACGGAATTCCGAAATACGACCGCTCTTCCGTCCTGTCGTTCATCAGCGCAAACGCCGCGAGCGTAATGAGTCCGCCAGCAAGGCCGCCGATGGTATCGGTCGTTACGTCGATGAGACTCGCGTTCCGGACTGGCGAGAAAAGTTGCAGCGCCTCGATGCAGCCACTCATCAGGAATGAGATGATGACGACGCGAAGCAGTGTTGCCCCGGGGCGTCGCAGCCTGCTCGTAGCGATCCAGACGACCCCGAGACCGGCGAAGAGAAGGATGTTGCGTACCGCGTCGATCGCGTCGCTCAGACGAGGCGTGAGATCGAGTGCGCGAGCGAGCCGCGGCGGAACATCGGCCCAGGTGGGATCAGCGTGGAGGTTGCTGAGCGTTGCGACTAGAATGATTGCGACATACGCCAGCCGTGCGGTACGGGTGTGGCGGGGGGTCATCGAGGATGGGCGCATTTCTGGTTGCCTACGCTCGCACCGTGGCCGCGGAAAAACAAGCCTCGCGCATCAATCGCCTCCGCCCCTCTCACGTCGGCGCCCAAATCGCTACATCTTGCTTTACTTCGGAACCAATCACCTGATGGGAAGATGAGAATAGCAATTCTGGGCGCGGGCGGCGTTGGCGGGTACTTCGGGGCCCTCCTCGCCCGTGCCGGGCACGACGTGGTACTCTACGCGCGCGGCGACAATCTCGCGGCAATTCGCGCTGGCGGAATTACCGTCAGGGACGCGAACGGGAGCTTCACCGTCCCGATCGGCGCGACCAATTCACCGGATGAGCTGGCCGGCTCGGAATTCACGATCGTAGCGGTCAAGAGCTACTCCCTCGCCGAAGTCGCTCCGGTTGCGCGAGAACTCGCGCTCGGCGGCAGCGTCATAGTTCCACTTCTGAACGGCGTCGAAGCCGCGGACGATCTACAGCGAGCGGGAGTGCCGCGCTCGCAACTACTCGGCGGTCAGACCAATGTCAGCGCCTACAAGGCCGAGCCTGGCGTGATTCAGCGAGCCTTGTGGAAGGAGCGCATCGTGGTGGGCGAGCTGAACGGCGAGTTGTCGGAACGAGTCACGCGCTTGGTCGAGGCGCTGCGCGAAGCAGACATCGAGGCCATCGCTACGACGAATATCATCGTCGAGCTGTGGCGCAAGTTCAACATGTTGTGCGCGATGGCCGCGGCGTGCGGGATGGCACGAAGCGATGTCGCCGGCATTCGCGATACCGAGCTCGGGCATCTATTGATAGAGCGTGCGGTCGCTGAGATCGCCGCGGTCGGACGAGCGCGTGGAGTGGCGATTCCCCCGTCACAGGAGGCGGACATGATGCATCACATCGACAAACTTCCGGGGACGATGAAACCAAGCTTCCTGCTGGACGTGGAGCGCGGCGGCCCCACCGAGCTGGATGTGCTGAGCGGCGCGGTGTCGCGCTTCGGCCGCGAAACTGGAGTACCAACCCCGGTGCACGACACAGCCGCAGCCGTGCTTGCCCGTCGCGTGTGACGCGCTGTCGTCACGCGAGTTGTTGCAGGAGCTGTTACAAAGATCCGTTATACGAACCGTTGCACCAGTCGGCTCGACGGGCCGGCTTCCACTACAATCCAGATCACAAGAGGTAGACGTGTCAGACTCTGTTGCCGGACTACGCCTTCGATATTCGCAGCGCATCTGCGCCGCCGTGCTACTCTGCACTCCGATGCTGCTTGCTGCGCAGACGAGCCCCGCAACGCAACCGGATTCCGTTCTGTTCCACGGCATGGCGTGGCGCTCGATCGGGCCAAATCGCGGTGGACGCTCGATCGCGGTCGCCGGCAGCTCGAGTCGCCCGCTCGAGTATTACTTCGGCGCGACCGGTGGCGGATTGTGGAAGACGACCGATGCCGGCCAGAGCTGGAAGCCGGTAACGGATGGTCAGATCGAGTCGAGCTCGGTCGGCGCAGTTGCCGTTTCGGAATCCAATCCCGACGTGGTGTACATCGGCATGGGCGAAACGGATATCCGCGGCAACATCATGCAGGGCGACGGGATCTACAAATCGACCGACGGCGGCCGGAAGTGGACGCACATGGGACTCGCGGAGACGCAGGCTGTGGCGAAGATACGCATCGACCCCAAGAACCCTGACATCGTCTACGTGGCGGCGCTGGGCCATCCTTCCGCGCCAAACCCGGAACGCGGCGTGTTCAAGAGCACGGACGGTGGAAAGACGTGGCGAAAGATTCTATATCGAAACGATAGAACTGGCGCGATCGACCTGTCGATGGATCCGAATCATCCTGAGGTTTTGTACGCGGCGCTGTGGGAGGCATATCGCACGTCCTGGCAGATGTCGAGCGGCGGACCCGGCAGCGGGCTGTTCAAGACAACCGACGGCGGCGAGCACTGGACCGAAATCACCCGTAATGCAGGATTGCCGAAGGGGATAATCGGGCGAGTAGGGGTGAGCGTGTCACCTGCGGACGCAAACCGAGTTTACGCAATCGTCGAAGCGGCGGACGGCGGCGTGTATCGTTCGGACGATGCTGGCGCGACGTGGAAGCGCACCAATGACGAGCGCAAATTGCGGCAGCGCGCGTTCTACTACACGCACATCACCGCTGACCCCAAGCTTCGCGATCGAGTGTACGTCCTCAACGTCAACTTCTTCAGATCGGATGACGGAGGGACGCACTTCGATACGACGCTCGCTGTACCGCATGGAGACAATCACGAGCTCTGGATTGCGTCCAACGACAATCAACGAATGATCGAGGCGAACGACGGCGGTGGTACCGTATCCGTCAATGGCGGTGCAACGTGGACCGACCAGAATTTTCCGACCGCGCAACTCTACCACGTTGCAACTACAAGTGATTTCCCGTATCACGTCTGTGGGGCGCAACAGGATAACACCACGCTCTGCCTGCCCTCCAGCGACTGGGCGAACCTGCGTGGTGCTGCGTCGCGCAAACTCGGCGATTGGATGTACCAGGTGGGCGGCGGCGAATCAGGTTACATCGCGCCGGATCCCAGGCATCCAGACATTTTCTACGCGGGCAGTCAGGGCGCACTGCTGTCCCGCTACGATCGCTCGAACGGGCAGTTCCGCGACGTGCAGGTGTATCCTCGCTTCTTCTCCGGAGAACCGTCGAGCGCCTTGCCGGAACGCTGGCAGTGGACCTTCCCTATCGTATTCTCGCCCAGGGACTCCACAACGATCTACACCTCCTCGCAACATCTGTGGAAGACCACCGACGAGGGTCAGACCTGGCAGCGCATCTCGCCGGATCTCACGCGCGCGGATCCCAGGACGCTCGGCGAATCCGGTGGTCCGATCACGCACGACATGAATGGTCCGGAGATATATGCAACCATCTTCACGATCGCACCGTCCCCGCTCGACACGTCGGTCATCTGGACGGGATCGGATGACGGAATGGTGTATGTGACCAGAGACGGTGGTCGAACATGGACCGACGTCACGCCGCCGACGCTTCCTAAATTCGCGCGCATCAGCATTATCGATGCATCGCATCACGAGCCGGGCGCTGCATATCTTGCAGCCAAGCGCTATCTGCAGGATGACCGCGCGCCCTACATCTACAGCACGCACGACTGGGGCAAGACGTGGACGAAGATCGTCACCGGCATTCGCCCCAATGACTACGTGCACGCCGTACGGGAAGATCCGACGCGGCCCGGCTTGCTCTATGCCGGAACCGAACATGGATTCTACGTTTCGTGGAACGACGGCGCGCAGTGGAAGCCGTTCTCGCTCAATCTTCCGGATCTGCAGGTATCCGACATCGCAGTGGAGAAGAACGACCTGGTGATCGCGACGCACGGGCGTTCTATGTATGTGCTCGACAACATTGCGCCGATCCGTCATGCCGGCGAAGTCCGCGGCCCGATCACGCTCTTCGCACCGCCTATCGCGACGCGCAGAGTCGATTCCGCCACGTTTCAGTATTCGCTTGCGTCGCGCGCAGACACGGTACGCATCGACATCCTCGACCACGACGGCAAGCTGGTTCGAAGCTTTGTCGGGGGCGGAGAGCAACGTCACGATTCCGCCGGCGGACGCGCCGCATCTTCGCCACCGGACACCGCGGTGCAGGACACCATACTCCATCCGACAGGATGCGAAACGCCGCGGCGACGCGGAGGCAACGCATTGCCAACGGGACGCGCAGGGCTGAACACCTTCGGCTGGGATCTTCGCTACCCGGGGGCCGTCTCGTTCGAGTGCCTGATCCTGTGGGGAGGCTCCGCCGATCGGGGGCCGCTCGCCCTGCCTGGCCAGTACACGGTACGCATCACCGCTGGCTCCGCGACCGCGACACAACCGCTGACCGTCCGGATGGATCCGCGGCTTAAGGGTATCACGGAGCGCGATCTCGCAGAACAGTTCGCGCTCAGCATGCAGATCCGGGATCGCGTTTCCGCGGCCGACACCGCGGTGATTCGCATCAGACAGATGCGCAGCAAGATCGCGGACAGGATCGCGCGTGCGAAAGCGCAGGATGTCACAAAAGCTGGAAGCGAGACAGCCGCAAAACTGCTGGCGATCGAGGAGGCGCTCTACCAGACGCAGAACAGAAGCGGTCAGGATCCGCTCAACTTCCCGATCAGGATCAACAACAGAATCGCGGCGCTTGGATCGAGCGTCGAGTCAGGTGATGCGAGACCGACCGCCGCATCGTACGTCGTCTTCAAGCAGCTGTCGGCCGAACTCGATGGAATCCTGCGGAAGCTCGATGCAGTCGTAGCGTCGGATGTCGCGACGTTCGACGCGACGGTGAAGAGGCATAACCTGCCGCCGATCGTCTGACGCGTCAGTGGTTCCCTTCTACTCGTCATCCCCGCGAAAGCGGGGATGACGGTGCGTAGTCGCTTCCCCGTTCGGGGCGACCGCGACCGCGAGCCCGCAGGCTATTTCGCGAAGATCTGCGACATGTCGCGGAACGCCTTGAACTCGAGCGCGTTGCCCGCCGGGTCACGCACGAACATCGTCGCCTGCTCGCCGGGAAGGCCGGCAAAGCGAACGTAAGGCTCGATTACGAACTCAACACCGGCGGCCTTCAAACGGCTCGCAAGATTCTCCCAGTCGGGCATCTCCATGATGAGACCAAAGTGCGGAATGGGCACGCCGTGGCCATCCACCGCGCTCGACGCGCGGTCGCCGACCGCACCGGGCTGCAGGTGCGCCACGATCTGGTGACCGAACAGGTCGAAATCGACCCAGGCTGGATCGCTGCGCCCCTCCTTGCAGCCAAGGACGTCGCCGTAGAACCTGCGCGCCGCGGTGAGGTCGTCCACCGGAAATGCAAGATGAAAGAAAGGTGTCACGAGCTGGATCGGTTGAGTGTGTAAACCTGATACGCGAGAGCGTTTGTCGCGTTGGAAGGTTGACGCCTGGCGTGCGGGTGCGCAAGGCGGCGCCAGTGGATAGATTCGGTGTTCATTCGGGCCGCCTCCGATCACGGACCCGCTACAACGCCACCCGCCTGGCGCCGATACTCAAGCACGGACGAGCCGACCGAGCGGCACGTTCGCGCACACCATCCTACCTCATGTACGAACGATCCTCGATCGCCCGATCGACAGTAATCGTAGGTGTCTGCACCCTTGGGGCTCTCGCGCTGCTCCAGGTCGTGGATCGCGCGCTGCTGCCCGGTCTTTCTCCCTGGGGCGTGCGATTGATTCCGGTGATGGTTGCCGGGGTCGCAGCAGCTACAGCCGCGTACATCATCCGCAGCCGCGAGCACCGGCGCGCGGCTGCCGAATCGTTTCTTCGTGAGTCCGAGGCTCACTTCCGTGCGATCGCCGAGGACGTGTCCGACGCGATCATTGCGGCCGATGGCGATCAGCGCATCGTCTTCTGGAACGCGCCCGCGGCGCAGATGTTCGGCTATACCGAGGCCGAGGTGCTGGGGCAGTCGATCGGCATGCTCGTACCGGAGGAGCGGCGGAAGGCTCACCTCGCTACGCTGCGCCGCATTCAGGCGGGTGATGCGACCGCCGCTGCGCGAACCGTGCAGCTTCGCGCCATACGCAAGGACGGCGCGATCTTCGTCATCGAGATGGCACTCAGCGTCCGTACCGGCGCAGCGCGGATCGTGTTCACTGCAGTGGTGCGCGACGTCACGGAGCGCCTGCACGCGGCGCAGATTCTCCGGCAGCACGTCGCGACGATGCGAGCTGTCACCGAGGGCACATCCGACGCAGTGTGGGCCAAGACCGTCGACGGCCACTACCATCTGGTCAATTCTGCAGGCGCCAACATGTTCGGCGTTCCGGCACATGTCATCATAGGCTCGGATGACGTATCGATCTTCGGTGAAAGCACGGCAAGGTTGATTCGTGCTCGCGATCTTGACGCAATAACAGCCGGTGAGACCGTCGTCACTGACGCTACTGCGAGAGACGCGGACGGCGTGATGCGGCAGTACGTGACGACACGCACGCCCTGGCGCGACACCGAAGGCAACATCATCGGATTGATCGGCGTATCCCGCGATGTCACGGAGAAGGTCCGTGCCGAACGTGCGCTGAGGACCAGCGAGGAACGGTACCGTCAGCTCGTGGAGCAGTCTCCGGAAGCCATAATAGTCCATCGCGACGGCGCTCTCCTCTACATCAACAAGACCGGTGCGGCGATGCTGGGTGCCGGGAATGCTGATGCATTCATTGGGCGCTCGCTTGCATCCTTCGTGCATCCCGACTCGCTCGACCGACTTGTCGACGCGCTCAGTGCCCGCGGGCGAGGCGAATTCTCGACGAAGCCATCGGAGTACCGGATAATCACCGCTGATCGTGGAATCGCGGATGTCGAGGCGCTGTCCGTCGCTGTCGAGCATAACGGATCACCGGCCGTACAGACCGTGTTGCGCGACGTCACCGCGCGGAGAGCAGCCGAATCTGCGCTGCGCGATCGCGAAGCGCGGCTGCATCTCGTAATGCACCAGATACCGGCGGTTTTGTGGGCCACGGATCGGGATGGCTGCTTCACCTCGGCACTGGGCGCCGGTCTCAACGCACTGGGCATCGAACCGGAGCATCTCATCGGGACGCATGCGAGCGAGCATTTCGGCAGTGCCGGCGAGACGGTGTCCGGTACCAGCGCAATCTCATCCGCGCTGCGCGGCGACTCGGCGTCGTTCGAGCTCGCGTGGGCCGGGCGCAGCTTCGTGTGCAGCGTCGAACCACTGAGAGCTGCATCGGGCGATATCGAAGGCGCGCTCGGACTCGCCGTCGACATTACAGAGCGCAAGGTGCTCGAGACACAACTGACCTATCGCGCGTTCCACGATCCTCTCACGGGACTTGCGAACCGCGCCCTTTTCCGCGACCGCGTCATGCACGCACTCAGTCGCATCGGGCGCGGCAAGCACGTCGCGATTCTCTTCCTGGATCTCGACGATTTCAAGACCATCAACGACAGCCTCGGGCACGGCGAGGGCGACCGTCTGCTCGCGGCTGTAGGCTCGCGACTCGTCGGCGCTGTGCGCAGCCACGATACCGTTGCGCGATTCGGCGGTGACGAGTTCGCGATCCTGCTGGAAGAGCTCGTGAGCGCGGAAGAGGCGCTCGACGTCGTTACGCGCGTGGAGGAATCCTTGCGCGCGCCGATAAGCCTGCGTGGCCGCGAGGTGATCGTTACGGCGAGCCTCGGTCTCGCCCACGCATCACCCGGCGACGCCGCGGACGACATACTGCGCAACGCGGACGTCGCCATGTACAACTCGAAAGAAGCGGGCAGCGCGCGCCACACCGTGTTCGAGCCGCGGATGCACGCTGTGATCGTCGATCGCCTGGAACTGGAGTCGGACCTGCGTGGCGCACTGGAGCGGAACGAGCTGCATCTCATGTTTCAGCCCGTCGTGGCGCTGGAAAGCGGAATGCTTCAGGGATTCGAGGCGCTCGCGCGCTGGTCGCATCGGACACGCGGAGAGCTCGCCCCGCAGCAGTTCATCCAGCTCGCGGAAGATACCGGCCTGATAGTGGAGATAGGCCGATGGGTGGTGAAGAACGCGTGCGACGAGCTGAGCCGTTGGCACAGGCTAGCAGCGGATGGGGCGATAGGTCTGCACGAAGAACTGCGCATCGGAATCAACATCTCCGGATTGCAACTGGAGCACGAGAGTTTCGTGACTGACGTGGCCGCGGCGCTCGAGAGCAGCGGCGCTCCGTCGGACCGGGTCGTGCTAGAGCTGACAGAAGGCACGCTCATGCGTCGCACCAGTGAGACGCTCGTGCGACTGCACGCGCTCAAGGCACTGGGCGTGCAACTCGCGATCGACGATTTCGGCACGGGCTATTCATCGCTGAGCTATCTGCAGCGGTTTCCGATCGACGTGCTGAAGGTCGACAAGACGTTCGTCGAAGGAATCGCACGCAGCGGCGGCGACGGGGCGCTCG
>DATNCZ010000013.1:0-2758 GCA_035553335.1 Gemmatimonadaceae bacterium | reverse complement strand
CATCGCGGCGGCACTCACCAGCACTCTTGTGCTGGCGGGTGCGTGCCAGGATAATCCGGCAGCACCGAGCCGGGACAGTGTCGTGGCAGGATCGCAGCAGACGCTGCAATCCCTGCTCACAGGTATCACAGCGCAGGATCGCGTGAACTACGGCGGCTATCTTCTCTGGGGAGGGATCATGGCGCGCGATGCCATCGTTCCTACAGCCAACGAAAGCCGCTTCGTCACGGAGTTCTACGTGACACCACCCGATCCCAGCGATTTCATCGGTGGCTCGCAGTGGACTGGCTACTACCAGTTGCTTCGCGCCTCGCAGCTGCTCTTGAAGGACGCATCGTTCACGTCACTCAGTGCGGCTGATCAGGGCGCGGCGCGCGGCTTCATTCGGACGCTCGACGCACTTTCCTACATCCGGCTCATCGATTACCGCGACCAGAATGGCGTCGTAATCCAGGGGCCAGATGCGACCGTTCAGGATCCTATCCGCACGAAGGCGTCAGTGCTGGCCTACACGTCAGCGCTGCTGGACTCGGCGCTGGTAGATCTGAAGGCGGGATCGAGCACAGTACCGTTCACGTTGCCGTCCGGTTATTCGCTCCACGGCGATTACACCCAGACCGCCAACCTCATCCTGCTCAATCGTGGTCTGAAGGGACGGGTCGAGGTCATGCGCGCGCTGGATCCGGTTGCTCCGAACGCGGCCAGTGCGGCGGCTGCGCTCACTGCGCTGAACATTGCGCTCGCCGGTGCCCCGTCACCAATGACGGAGGCGTACCTCAACACCGGCCCATGGTACCAGTACAATCCATCGTCGCCTGAGAGTGCGGCGAATCCGCAACAGGGCTCGGGCAACCTGGTCACGGATAACTTCGTGAATTCCTTCATGCCCGGCGACATACGTGCGGCCAACGTCATTCCGGCGTCCGCTCCGACCGTCGCAGGATTCACCGCGTCGCATCGCCTGAAGCTGACCGATCCGAACAACGCCGCCCTCCAGTCGGCACCGATTCCGATGGTCCGCAACGCTGAGCTCATTCTGCTTCGCGCGCAGGCGGAAATCGCAACCGGTGACCTTGCCGGCGCGACGAACGACATCAACGCAGTACACACGGTAGAAGGCGGCCTGCCGGCATACTCGACGTTCACGACTGCATCGGATGCCATCAACGCGCTGCTGTACGAGCTGCGTTACACATTCACGTACTTCGGGCCACAGCACATCGTGGCGCTCCGCGAGTACAAGATGTTCAACCTCGCGTACGTTACGCAGGCTGGCATGCCGAACAAGGGCGCAGCCGATGCGCTTGTTCAGAGCCTGCCGATCACGCTGAACGAGACCAACGCACGGAATGGCAACATCACTCCGGTGCCGTAATCTCGAAACTGTTTCGGACATTGTAAAAGCAAAGGGGGCCCGAACGGGCCCCCTTTGTGCTGTAACAGATAACGCCGGATTATACCGGGCGAGCCGGCATCAACTTCGGAGTCTCCAATGGCTTCCACACCTCTGACCGCCGGGCCAGCGCGGCGCTTCAACGCCGCTTGCATGGTCCTCGTCTTCGCAGTTGCCGTTGCAGGATGCACTCACGCTAACACAGCTGTCGCGCCCGGAGGTGACCCGATGATGGTCACCGAGGACCAGATCGAACAGCTGCGGGTGGCGAACGCTTACGACATAGTCGCTCAGACGCACGCGAATTTCCTGCACAGTCGCGGCCGCGAGTCCCAGAACCCCAACGTCCCCGCCATCCCCGTGCACGTATTCGTCGACGACACTTATTACTCCAGCGACGTCAATGCGCTGCGTGACATTACCGCCCAGGACGTAATGGCGATCCGCTTCTACCAATCGTACGAGGCCCAGTACAAATTCGGCAGCGGCCACATGGGCGGTGTGATTCAGGTGATCACCAAGAATTAAGCCCGGGCGCTCGCGCCGCCGTCATGGGATGAAGCCTCAGCAGGGTCGTTCGCAGACTGTCGTGGCGACGTGTATTTTTACGCCAACATCTGAAAACAGGACCCGGTTGCAAAATGTGGAACAACAGACCTGCGCGCGGAATCTGCCGCACGCTGCCCGGCGTGCCCGGCAATGCCGTCACCCTCCAACTTACGGCTGCATCCCTCCTCTTCGCGGCACTCGCGTGCAGCCACGTATCACCACCGCCTGCTTCACCAGCGACTGACCTCAGAGCGCAGATCGAGGCCCGCGTCGCCCGCGCTCCCGGCGCCCTCGTCGGCGTTGCGTACATCGACCTCGCCACCGGCGATACGCTATTCATCAATGCCGATAGCCTCATGCATGCCGCAAGCACGATGAAGGTCCCGGTCATGATGCGGCTCTTTCGCGAATCGGACGCAGGTCGTCTCTCGCTCGGCCAACGCATCCCGGTCGTGAATCGGTTCACGTCGATAGTCGACGGATCACCATACGTGCAGGACCCGGGTGTAGATAGCGACAGCGCGATGTACAAGCTGGTTGGCGATTCCGTGACCATACGGGATCTAATCCAGCACATGATTACGCGATCCAGCAATCTTGCGACGAACACGCTCATAGCTCTCGCCAACCCCGATAGCGTCAACGCGATGATGCGCTCGCTCGGCGCTCGACGCATGCTGGTGCTGCGCGGCGTGGAGGACGAGAAAGCGTTCGAAAAGGGACTCAACAACATGGCGACTGCGCGCGATCTCGCCATTCTTCTGCGAGACATCGAGACGGGAAAGGCGGCTTCAGCAGCGTCGACGGACTCGATGC
>DATNCZ010000012.1:0-5856 GCA_035553335.1 Gemmatimonadaceae bacterium | reverse complement strand
GACAGCGAATTTACGGAACGTAGCTCGGCCGCTTGTGAGGCACGGAGCGCGCGGATTCTCGAGGTGGGACACGTCACGTGTCTCGATGCGCGCGGCCGCGGCGAAGCGAACAGCGCCCGGTTCAATGACGTGCTCCGTAAGGCGGACGCGGTGTGGATTTACGGCGGCGACGAGGAGCGACTCGTCGACCGGTACGTCGGGACAGGCGCCGTGGCGTCGCTGCGAACGGTGCTCGACCACGGCGGTGTGATAGGCGGTACGTCGGCCGGCGCAATGATTCTCGCGTCGTACATCCCGGCGCGCGGCACGCTGCCTGTTTCGGCATTCGGCTTTCTGGCGAACACCACGATCGCGCCGCACTATACACAGCGGCATTATGAGCGGGAGCTTCGAGGCGAGCTTGCGACCCACCCACGCATGCGGGGCATCGGTATCGATGAATCGACGGCGATCGTGGTGCACGGGGACGACTTCGACGTGATCGGCGACGGGACGGTAACGGTCATTGGCCGGAGAACGACGGTACTGCACGCGGGTCAACGGTTCGACTACGCGAGCGAAGCCATTGTGACCGGTCACGACAGCGTGACGCGCGGGTGACTGCGCCGCTGATACTTGGCTCGCTAACCGTAAGCGAACGAGGCAGCGTTTCCAGAATCCGGAGAGAAATCTCCGGCATCCGGCTACGGACTTTCTTGCCGACCATGACCGAGCCATCGAATTGATGTAGCATCCTCAGCAGATTTCAGAGGTTGCTCGTACTCCCCAATCCCCCGGTCCGTCGCGCCAGGCCACGTTAGGCGAGCGCGTGATGCTGCCGCCGTTTCTCGAGCCCGAGCGAGCGTATCCTGGCCGGGCTGCAGGCGATCGACTGACGGGGCCGCCGTCCTCGCGGGCCGGCACGCGGCGGTGCGCACAACCGTGCATGCCGCCGCGTTCGTGCGTCGGCTTGACGGCGGTTCCCGGGCGCCGCACCTTCGTCCTTTTGGATGGGACGGCCGATGCCCCGCCACGCCCGGCGGGGTATCGAGCGGTGCCCAGTTGCGGCCGGAGGTGGACCATGTCTTCGCGCCTGTGGTTGTGCCAAGGACTCGCTGCATCACTCGCCGCGTGGGCGGCCATCGGTTGCTCCGATGTCAGTCGACCAACGGATCTCGCGGCCTCGAGGACGGTCGATCGGAGCGCTGCCGCCACGCAACGCGTCGTGAACGTGAACATTCTCGACAATTGCGACGGCCCGAGCTTCAACGCCGCGGTCGGGCCCGGCACCTGCACTCGGACCGGCGGCATCAAGTTCCCGCAGTTCCTCGACTTGTTAGGCGAGCACCACACGGTGGCGTGGTACCGGTTCGCGCCTGCCGGTTTCACCGTGCACGCCGGGCAGAACATCGCGGCGGTAAACCTCGGCGGCGAAGTGCACACGTTCACGCGGGTGGCCGACTTCGGCGGCGGAATCGTGCCCCTCCTCAATCAGTTGACCGGGGACGCGATCGTGGCGCCGGAGTGCCTAACGCTTCCGGGGAGCGAGTTTCTGGCGCCTGGCGCGACGGATGTCGAATCGATCGACGCGCCGGGGACGGCGAAGTTCCAGTGCTGCATCCATCCGTGGATGCGCGCGGTGGTGCAGGTCGTGCCGTGACGTTGCGGCGCTCGCCATGAGTTGCGGGAGCCCGCGCCGGCGCGCGCGGGCTCTCGCATCTCACCGTTCAGGTACCTGAATCCGGGACGATGAGCGAGTCGAATTCCGGATGGCGATCGAGGAACGCGCGGACGAACGGGCAGAGGGGGACGACGTACGCGTTAGCAGTCGACCTCGTATTCGGGAACTCGTCGTCGGGGAAGCGCCGACGCCACGTTAGCCTAACGTAACGACGCCCGGCCCTACCGAAGTAGTGCCGGGCGTTGCAGTTGCCCCTCCTGGGCTCGAACCAGAACTCTCCTGATCCAGAGGGGCTCCGTTAGCACGTGAAACTCCGGCACGTTGCAGACAAATCGCGAGGCCGTGACGTCCGCTGGCGGAGTTCACGGTCGACGATGACGTAGCATGTCGCTAACGGAGCCGTCCGGTCAGCCGACTCGGTTGCGGCCGGTCGTACCGGCCGCGGCCGAGTCGGCGGAGCTCGCATCGAATCGCAGCATCCTTCCGCGTCGCCGATTGAATTTCCTATCCCGGGACGGCCGTGTGACGTTCCGACGGCTGGTTTAGTGCGGGAACGGGTTCCAATACGGAGAACTCGCGTTAGGCTCGTTGGGATCGCTGCTGAGATCGCACCAATCACCAATCGGGCCCTGTTTCCACTGGATAATGTTGTTCGACGCGAAAAAATTGCCCTTCTGAATACACAGGTCGGACGAAGCATACGGCGACTCGTGCCATATACCCGTGAAGCCGCCCATAACGGACGCGCATTGACTCGAGCTGGCGCACGTCCAGTGAAGATAATAATTCCCATTACCTGCGCCCGTGCCAAAGCCACTGCACCCCGCGAAGCCCATCGCCAGCACCGGCAACATCACGAACCAGACTCGTTGCAGCTTCATCTAGACCCCCCTCTCGTGCGTCGGTGAAATGCCAGTCGATCAACTCGAGTCGCATCCGCGCTCGAGCACCGCGCCGCATGAGCGCCGCTCAGCTGCGCTGTTCGAAGTGGCTCCTTATGCAGTGCGGTAGTGCCAGACTGGTGGGATCTCACTTGCGGAGCCGGCCTGCCCACACAGACGCGCGTTATCTTTGAACGCAACCCTATCGGGTGCGTCACCAAAGACTGCGGGCGTCTCGCCAGGCCTCGCGCATCCGAACGCTCACGCGCCGATCCTCGAGGTGTCGGCGGCCACGAGAAGCGAGTCGCCGTGTCGCACACACGGGATTTCGCAAGAACGGGCAGGAGCGACGCCTAAGGTCGGTCGTCGAGAAAGGGTGGCAGCTATCACCGCTCGGCTAAGTGCCTAACGTAGCAACCTTCAATTCTGACGACGGTTGAATGCCCGTCACGACATCGCGTCGCTTCGTGGCCCCGAATCGCTCGCGAACGGCCTTCCGAACAATTCGTGCACGACATACGAGAGGAGTGCAAGCAGGGCACCGGCGATCATTCGTGGTTCCTCTTCTGGCGATTCACATCCAGATAGCTGAGCAGAGCCTGAGTTAGTTCGCGCCTCAGGGCCTGGTCGTTCCTGGGAAGGAAATCCTTCCAGTAGTTGGTGTCGGGCGTATCGACCACGATTTCCTGCAGCGTGCAGATCACCATCATCACTCCCAGGGAAACCGCGATTCTCGGCTCGGGGTGTCGAATGTCCTTGGCATTCGTGAGCACCAGGTCGACCAATCGCCCGTAAGACCGCTTCTCCAGCCGCGCAATCTTCTTCCAGAAGTCCGTGCCCGTCCTGCTCTGCAGAAACTGGCGCATGGCGCGCAGCAGCCCTGCGTGTGCCCGATAGCTGACGAGAAGCGAGTGAACGAGTTGTTCCGCGAACACCGGCAGCGGAACGTGCCGCGCCATCTCCTGCGTTAGGCCGGTGCGTAGCCGGTCGTCCTGGCGCGCGAAGATGTCCAGGATGGCGGATTCGAGCAGCGCATCCTTGTCGCTGAATCGCCGGTAGATCGCGCCCGGGGTCAGTCCCGCATGCGCGGCGATGCGGGGAATGGTGGCGCCCTCCACTCCGTGCTGCCCCAGCACCTCGGTTGCCGCCTTCATCAGCTTGCGCAGGGATTCGCGGCTTCGTTCCTGCTGCGGCGCAAGGCTACTCGCCTCGCGCCGCTGGCGAGCTCCGGCATTCCCCGTCCCCGCTCTGGCTGCCCGTTTCTTGGGTAGTCGCTCCGGCTTGTCCTGGCCCTTGTTGGTCACGGCATTGCCCCTCGGCTGTGCTCTGTCTGTCGCGCGCCGGCCTATTCCCTTGCCGATCTCCCAATATTGACATTTGTGAAATGTAAATGCAAGTTCACATTTACATCTTGTCCAACGCTCTCACGATGCCACGAGAACCCCGCTCATGACTCGAGACTCTGTCCCCGCCGCGATTCACCCGTTGCGCAATCCGGCATTCCGCCGACTGTGGATCGGGAATTCCGTATCATCCATCGGCGACCAGTTTTATTTCGTCGCCCTTCCCTGGCTGGTTCTGCAGATCACGGGATCCAGCGTCGCACTCGGCACGATATCGATGACGGCTGCCATTCCGAGAGCCGCGCTCATGCTCGTTGGCGGCGTCCTTTCGGATCGTTTCTCGCCGCGGATGATCATGATGGTCACCGCGTGCTGTCGCGCGTTGCTCGTCGCGTGCATCTCGGCGCTGCTCTGGAATCACGTTCTGAAATTGTGGCCGCTGTATGTGCTCGCGCTGGGATTCGGCAGCGCTGACGCTTTTGCGAGCCCCGCAGCGCAAGCCTTTCTTCCATCGCTCGTCACGCGCGATCAGTTGGCGGCCGCCAACTCCACGTCCCAGTCCACGAGCCAGCTGACCACGATGGTCGCTCCGGCACCAGCGGGCTTGTTCATCAAGGCCTTTGGCATGGCCTGGGCGTTTTTCATTGACGCGGTCAGCTTCCTCTTCATCGTCGGGGCGCTCTGGCGTCTTCCCGATCCGCCTTGCATCGCCTCCGGTTCGCCGCGGAAGAACATGCTGCAGACGATAGGCGATGGACTGCAGTATGTCAGAAGCGATGCCGCTCTCTCCTCCCTGATGCTGGTGATTGCGGTGTTGAACTTTGCCATAGCCGGCCCTGCGAGCATCGGCATCGCGGTTATCGCAAAACGGGACTTCGGCACCGCGACGGCGTTTGGCTTTTTCATGTCCGCCTTGGCCGCCGGCGCCCTGGGGGGCACGTTGCTCGCCGGTCTTTCGAAGGAGCGCAATCGAGGCGTGTGGCTGTTGCTGGTCAGCGCAGTCATCGGAATTTGCCTGGGATCTTTGGGGTTGCTGCATGGGCTGATCACGCTGGCCGCGGTGCTCTTCGCGATGGGCGTCGCGTCGGCATTCCTGAATGTGCAGCTGATTACCTGGTTTCAGCAGCGGGTCGACCGGGCGATGATGGGACGAGTGATGAGCTTGGTCATGTTCTCCGCCATCGGCCTGATGCCGTTTTCGCTCGCGCTCGCCGGCATTGCCATTCAGTGGAGTCTTCCCGGCGTGTTCTTGGTCGGCGGTTGCATGGTGCTCCTGGTCACACTACTGGCGACGGCTCGTCGGCCGGTGCGGGAGATCGACTGAACGGCGTCGATGTGCCTAACGTATGTGCGCGGCGGATGGTGCGATACGCATCCGAGATTGATGCGAACGGCGCCGCCTCCGGAAACGAAGCAGCGCCGTCGTCAACTCCAGTTGCCCCTCCTGGGCTCGAACCAGGACTCTCCTGACCCGGAGGGGCCCCGTTAGCATTTCAAACTCCGGCAAGTTGCCGCCAAAGCGCAAGGCCGTGACGTCCGCTGCCGGAGTTAATGCCGACGATGCCGGAGCTTGCCCGGTGAGCATTGCTGTCGAGCGCCTGCCTAACGGACGACGCTTCTCTACGACACCTGCCCTCCGTACACGAACCGTGGCAAGAAGATGACACGCCCGGCTATCGCGCTACCGGGCGGGTGTGAACAGGAACCGGCTGACCGGCCCACCCCAACCCGTGCTCACCGGTAGGCCCAAAAACAGTGTCAGCTCCACGCTGCTCCCCAAGATCGTACCGATCGGCTCGCTTCCGGGCACGAGGCCTCCCAGCCCATCGCCGACTGAATCTGATTCCGCAAGTATGAGCGAGTCGCCGTGGCGGACATATGGGAGTGCGGACCGTAGCGGCGTGACGTCACCTACCGGCCGTCCCGTGCTGTCCAACGACTGCAGCGACAGGACAATGTTCAACGTGTCCCC
>DATNCZ010000011.1:0-7767 GCA_035553335.1 Gemmatimonadaceae bacterium | reverse complement strand
CGCGCAACGCGTATCTCAAACTGATGCAGCTCGGCGCGCGCGCGGTGGAGTATCGCACGAATTTCTATGGTGAGGATACGGGCAGCGTGCTGCACAGCGCGCTCGGAACCGACCGCTTCATCGTTGCGTGGCAGCTCGACGATACCGCGCTGCGGGGCATCAACCTGGACACGGTAGAGTGGTCGAGCACGCCCCTCATCGAGGAAGTGCTTCCGGACCGGCTTCCGGATGATGCGCGTGTGCGGGTCGCGATACCGAACGATATCTTTGCAGTACTCGACGCAGATGCAAAGCGCGCTACCCGGTGGCGCGAGACGACGCGCGCCGCCCTCACGAC
Organism: Gemmatimonadaceae bacterium; assembly: GCA_035553335.1. Lineage (GTDB taxonomy): Bacteria > Gemmatimonadota > Gemmatimonadetes > Gemmatimonadales > Gemmatimonadaceae > Fen-1247. The sequence continues at coordinate 7,430 of DATNCZ010000011.1, read as the reverse complement.
ATATCTCGACCGCGGATATTCCGTTCTCGGCTTCCTGCGCGGGGATGACGCCAGGCCGGGCACCTATTTACTGGCACGATGACCCGCACCAACGGACCCAACCGATGATTCGAATTCAGGAGATCAAGCTTCACGAAATCCGGCTTCCGCTCAAGGAGCCATTTCGTATCTCGTCCGGATTGTGTACGGAGAGGCGAATCATGCTTCTCAAGGTGCGCGATGCCGACGGTGTCACGGTGTGGAGCGAATGCGTCGCGGGCGAGCGTCCGAACTACGCCTCGGAAACTATAGACGAGGCGTGGCTCGTAATCACCGAATACGTCGCCCCCCGTGTGTTCGGAACGGCATTCGAGCAGGCTGCGCACCTTCACCCGGCGCTGGAGCTCAATTTCCGTGGGCACAACATGGCGAAGGCCGCGATCGAAATGGCCTCGTGGGCGCTCGTCGCGGAACGCGATGGCATGCCGCTCGCGCGACTGCTCGGCGGCACGCGCACCGAGATCCCGACCGGAATATCGATAGGCATTCAGGAATCACCCGATGCGCTGGTCGCACGGGTCGGACGTGCGCTGGCGGATGGTTACCGCAAGATAAAGCTCAAGATCGAGCCAGGGCACGACCTGGACTTCATTCGCGCCGTACGCAACGCGTATCCCGATGCACCATTGATGGCGGACGCGAACAACGCCTATACGCTCAAGGACGCCGCGCATCTCAAGCTGCTGGACCCGCTTCACCTCGTGATGATAGAGCAGCCGCTTGCACACGACGATATCGTGCGCCACGCCGAGCTGCAGCACATGCTCACGACGCCGATCTGCCTGGATGAGTCGATAACCAGCGTCGATCGCGCCGAGGACATGATCACGCTCAAGAGCGGCCGCATCATCAACATCAAACCCGGCCGCGTTGGAGGATTCCAGCAGGCTCGCGCAATTCACGATCTGGCCGCCAGGCATGGAATACCGGTCTGGTGCGGAGGCATGCTCGAGAGCGGAATAGGTCGCTCCTACAACGTCGCACTCGCGTCGCTCCCGAACTTCACGATTCCCGGCGACCTGAGCCCGAGCGCGCGCTACTGGGAGCGCGACATCGTCAAGCCCGAGTGGACCATGAGTCCCGACGGCATGATGCAAGTCCCGCTGAATCGTGCAGGCATCGGCGTCGCGGTCGACGAGGATCGCATCGATGATCTCACTGTCCGCGCCACCACGCTCAGCGCGTAGTAACACAAAGAGAAACCGAAATGTCGACACAATCAGCAAGCGACGGCTCCGCGCCGCGCGTTCCCGAGTCCGTTCGGGCTCTGTTTCCGGACGATCTCGCCCTTCAGCTCTCGGCGCTGCGGCGCGATCTGCATCGCAATCCCGAGCTCTCGTGGCAGGAGAAGCGAACGTCGGATCTCCTCGCGTCGACGCTGGAAGCGTTCGGCGTCACCGACATCAAACGCGTCGCCAACACGGGGCTGATCGCACGCGTACCTGGGCGCGACCACGCGGCGCCGATAGTCGCGCTGCGCGGAGACATCGATGCGCTACCCATCCACGAAGATACCGGATTGCCATTCGCGTCGGCGAACGATGGCGTGATGCACGCGTGTGGTCACGACGTGCATGCGAGCTGGGCCGTTGCGGCGACGCGTCTGTTGCTCGAATCTCCCGCACGGGGGGACGTGCTCGTCGTCTTTCAGCCTGCCGAAGAAGTCGGTGAAGGTGCGCGCGCGATCCTTGCAACCGGCGCGCTCGACTCCGTGCGCGCGATATTCGGCGGCCACGTCGATCGCAGATTCGAGGTAGGGCAGGTCGTCGCGCAGGAAGGCGCACTCGCCGCATCCACAGATACGTTTCGCATAACACTCACCGGAGCCGGATCGCACGGTGCTCGGCCGCACGAGTCGCGCGATCCGATAGTCGGCGCAGGTGCGCTGATAGGCGCGTTGCAGACTATCGTCTCGCGACAGCTCGATCCCGCGAAGCCGGGCGTGGTGACGGTGGGGACGATCAAGGGCGGAAGCGCACCGAACATCATCCCGGATAGCGTGGAGCTGAGCGGCACCATTCGCGCCACGACCGCGGAGACGCGCGCTCTGCTCACCGGTGAAGTGCAGCGCATGGCCCAGGCAATCGCCGCAACGTATGGACTCAGCGCCGCCGTCGTGCTCAAGGGGGGAACTCCGCCAATCGTGAACCCCGCGATCGGCGCAGACTGGGCGCGCGAGGCAGTCACTCACGTGCTTGGCGCCGACGCACTCGTGCCACTCGGCACCACCAACATGGGCGGCGAGGATTTCGCCGAGTACATCCAGAAGATTCCCGGCTGCTTCATGCGAATCGGCGCACGCGAGAAAGGCGGGCGCGTGATCGCCGCGCATTCGCCGTCATACTATGCATCCGAGGATGCACTGTTCATTGGTGCCGCCGTGCTGGCGGAATGCGCCCGCGTCGCGTCGGAGTCACTGGCAGCGAAATAATACGTTGTGCCGGCACGGACTCGTCGTTCCCGCGAAAGCTGGCTAAAGAGTCGTCGTTCCCGCGAAAGCTGGCTAAAGAGTCGTCATTCCCGCGAAAGCGGGAATCCATGTTATCGGTCTCTGGATGCTATGACAGCAGGACGTGGGTCGGCAGCAGGTGGATCCCCGCTTTCGCGGGGATGACGAGGCTTGTGCCCTCTCCCCCTAGTAATCCACCGGGCGCAGGTACGATTCGCCGATCGCTGTCGGGCTCAGCATGGCGACTGTCGGAAGCTTGCGCTTCCAGTGAGTCGATCCGAGACGCTTGCGCACGATCTCCACGTCCGCGGCAGCGAAGCCGTGCGCGACTATCTCTTGGGGTGTGTAGCCGGTCAGCAACCAGTTTAGAATCGCATCGGCCTTTGCGTACGAGATCCCGAAATCCGTCTCGTCCGTCTGACCCTGAATCAGGTCCGCTGTCGCGGGTTTGTTGATGATCGCGTCGGGAACGCCGAGGAATCTGGCGAGTTCCCACACCTGGGTCTTGAAGAGATCGCCCAACGGGTTGATCGGCGGCGAATCGTCCGCGTGCCACGTGAAATAGCCAAAGAGCCGCTCGGTCTTGTTGCCAGTTCCGACCGGCAGGGCATGATATCTCGCGGAGAGGTCGAACAACACGATCATCCGCATTCGCGCCATGACATTGCCGCGTCGGGACGCATCGGCGTCAGCCTCGTTTTCGAGATATCCGTCCACAGCGGCGGAGATGTCGATAGTGCGCTCCACCATGCCGAGCGCCTCTGTCACGAGCCTTGCATGCTCCAGCGATTGTGGATTGCTCGTGCGATACGGCATCCTGACTGCAATCGTATTCTCAGCACCGAGTGCGCGCGCGGAGAGAAAGCCGGTGACGGCAGAGTCGACTCCCCCCGACATGCCGACGACAGCCTTCTTGAAACCGCGCCGCTTGAACTCTGCGCGCAGGAAAGCAACCAGCCACTCGGTCGCGAGCTCGCAATCGAGCGCCAGCGGCGGTGGCGTTGTGCCCGTGACAATCGGTGCGATGCGTTTCACGACAGTCTACTCGCGCTCGCCGGCGCGTCCGAGCGAGCGCAGCATGTGCGGCAACATCGTTCTGAGGTCCGCGAGCAACGGTGAGGATGCGCGCGCGCGGGTAATGTCGCCAAGGTCGAGTGCAACCGAGATCGAAGCCTCGTCCCACAGCGGCGCACGCGCGCGAATGTCGCCATGCGGCCCCGCGATGACCGAGCCTCCGGGAAATGCCTTCCCGCCCTCGTTGCCTGTGAGCTGAATCAGAGCTACAAAAACGCCATGCTCCTCCGCGCGATCGCGCGCGAGACGCTCCCATCGATGCATGCTCGCTGGGCCGCGTATCTCCTCGTCCGGTTGTGGCCACGCACCGCGCGCCGGAGACGCCGATGGAACGAAGATGATCTGCGCGCCGTCGAGCGCCGCCGCTGTAGCCGTGAGCGCGTGCCACGCATCCTCGCAGATGAGAATTGCGGCGCGCCCCCAGCGCGTGTCGAACGCGCGAACCCCGAGTCCATGTTCGACGAATCTTTCTTCATCGAAGAGGCCGTACGTGGGGAGAAAGACCTTGCGGTGCACGTGCGCAATCACCGGTTCATCACCGCCGAGCGTGACGTAAATCGCGCTGTTGAAATACGTGTTCTCGTGCAGCTCGTAGAATCCTGCAACCACATCGACCTGTCCGGTGCAGCGCGCGCGAAAGGCACGGTTGAGGTCGGTCGCAAAAGTCGAGGCCGGCAATGCAACGTCGCGCACACCGCCTTCGACGAAATAGCCGGTGAGCACGGTTTCGGAGAACGCGATGACGTCAGGGCGCGGATCGGCGCTCATGAACGACTCGAACAGTTGTTCGAATCGCTTGAGATTGCCTGAGTAATCGCCTTTCTTCGGCTGGAATTGCGCGATGGTGAGGTTCACAACGTCGGCCATGGTAGAAACTTCACACTGGTCGGAAGGCGACGGTAGGTGCGGCAGATATATATCGAGCTCAGGCGCGGGCCCGCCAATTCGGCGCCGCGCCAAACGTCGTTCTACCGCACCCGCAATGTGCCTTGACTCACCAACACCGACTTCCCCGCGACCCTGACCGCTCCGATCTTCCCGGCACTCTTCTCTGCCGACAGCGACAGAATGCTCGGCCGCCCCATCTCGAAGCCCTGCTCGACAGTCCAGCTCAGCTCAGCACCGTCAGCTGCATGTTTCGCGAGATAGGCTGCGAGACACGCAGCTGCAGAGCCAGTCGCGGGGTCCTCGCCGATCCCCAGGCTGGGTGCGAACATCCGCGCGCGGATCGGACCACCGGTTGCAACTGCGTGTGCGTCGAAGAGATACACTTCCTTTGTCCACCCATTCGCCAGCACTCGCTCCCACGTCGCGCGGTCGAGCCTCGCGCGACTGACGGCGTCACGACTCGCGAGTGGCGCGATGAGGAATGGAACCCCGCACGATACCGCTTCAGCCGTCAGTGGTGTCGTCGACACATCCGATACGTCCAGCGATAGGAGAGCGGCGATGTCGTGTGCCGTTGGCGCGTCGTTCCTGAACTCCGGTGCTTGCGCGGTTGTGAGCTGCGCGGAAACCGGTTTTCCGTTCTCGACACGTATCGTCACCGGAACAGGCCCCACGCCTTCGCCCAGCACGATGTGCGTCGCGCCTTCGGTCAGTGGGATCATTCCTGTCGCAGCGAGCAGAAACGCTGTGCCGACGGTTGGATGCCCCGCGAACGGCAGCTCCCGGCCCGGCGTGAAGATGCGAACGCGCCGCGTGTGCGACGGATCTTCCGGCGGCAGTATGAACACCGTCTCCGAGAGATTGAACTCTCTGCAGATCCGGTGCATCTGCTCCGTATTCAGCCCCCGTGCGTCGGTCAGTACCGCGAGCGGATTGCCGCCGAATATCGTATCGGTGAAGACGTCGAGCGTGTGATACGCGTATGAGTTGCTCAAACCAGTGGCTCCGGATTCGGCGTGATGCCGTACGAGACGGCGTTCTTGTACGCGCGGTGGTTCGGGTCTCGCCAATCGTAGTCCATGATGCTGTAGTAGACCGTGTCACGTACGCGGCCGTCGCGCACGACCATGTGCTGTCGGAAGGTGCCCTCGTACAGGCCGCCTATCCGCTCGATCGCCGCGCGCGACCTCGTGTTGCGCACATCGGTCTTGATCTCCACGCGTAGCGCGCCCCACACATCGAATGCCTGACGCAACATCATCGCCTTCGCCTCGCCATTCACTCCCGTACGCTGACGGTCGGGCCGCATCCACGTCCATCCGATCTCGACGCGGTGATCGGCAAGACTCATGTTCGCGAATCGCGTGGACCCGACGATCTCGCCGGTTACGGGATCGGTCGTGACGAATGGGACGGCAGTACCCGCCGCCGCTTCAGCGAGTGCGACATCGACATAGCGTCGCATGTCATCGACGGTCTTTATCGGACGCGTCCCCGTGTGTTCCCAGATCGCGGGGAAATCCGCGGCTCTGAACAGCGCATCCACGTGATCGCGTGTCATTGGAATGAGACGGGCCCGTTGCCCTTCGAGGGTTACGGGCCCGACGTGCATGGGAATCTGTTCGACGTACCGCGTCGCGTCTGTCATCGCTGCCTGAATCTCCAATCTGAGGTACCAGGCGAGAAAGATAAAACATCCGCGCTAGAGAATCTCCGTCTTGCGCGACTCCCGGGCCTCACGTCGCGATGCACCGAAGTCCGTCGGCAGATCGAAGTGTCGATGGCGCACCGCTGCTGCGTCGCGCCGCGCGATCTCGGTCGGGTCCGCAGCGATGTACTCGGTGGGTACGTGGGTGCCGCGCCGCGCCAGCTTCTCCGTCATGATGGTATAGCGCATCATGAGAGATGATATGATGAACGCCGCGCTGCAGCCGCCCAGCAATGGCAGGAGGCCGATCGGTTGTCGGGTCGTCTCGAAGGCAAAGACGACGGAAGTGAGCAACGCGCGTGACGCGCCGGCAAAGATCGCCGCCATTCCAACCAGTGCCGCGATACGCGGGTCCACGCCCAGCCCCGGGAACCAGTGCACGCACAATATCCCGAGCAGCGCGCCGAGTCCACCGCCGATGGTGAACAACGGTGCGAGCGTTCCACCCGAGGTGCCGCTGCCAAGTGCAACCGACCACGAGACGAACTTGAGTACGACCAGGGCAATGAGCACGGCATTGGTGAAGTTGCCGGCGAGGATGTTCGAGATGTTGTCGTACCCGACGCCCAGTGTGCGCGGCTCGAAGTATCCGATGATACCGACGACGACGGCACCAAGGGCAGGGAACCACATCCAGTGGATCGGAAGCTTCTCGAAACCCTCCTCGATGTAGTACAGCGACTTGGTTACTCCGACCGCGGCGACGCCAACGATCGCGCCCAGCACCATATACGCCGTCAACGCCTCGCCGCTCGGCTGCGTCAACTGCGGCATCGCGAAGACTCCCGCGGAGCCCTCGAACACCATGCGGATTCCCGTTGCCGTCGCCGACGCGAGCGCGACCGGAACGAGCGAGCGCGGGCGGTATTCGAACAGCAGCAGCTCGATTGCAAGAAGGACAGCGGCCACGGGTGTGCCGAAGATCGCCGCCATTCCCGCAGCTGCACCTGCGGCGAGCAGGGTCTTCCGCTCGTCGGGAGTGGTGTGGAGTACCTGACCGACGAGCGATCCCAGCGCGCCGCCGGTTGCTATGATCGGGCCTTCCGCGCCGAACGGTCCGCCGCTGCCGATTGCGATGGCGGCCGACAACGGCTTGAGCACCGTGATCTTCGGCGAGATCTTGCTCTCGTTGGTGAGTATCTGCTCCATCGCCTCCGGAATGCCGTGGCCGCGAATCGCTCCCGATCCGTAGCGCGCCATCAATCCGACGATGACTCCGCCGATCACCGGGACGATCATCACCCAGATGCCGAGGTGGTTGTCGGCGGGAGA
>DATNCZ010000010.1:0-7203 GCA_035553335.1 Gemmatimonadaceae bacterium | reverse complement strand
GGGTGACGCGTTGCCGTGAGCTTCTCCAGCATACCGGATGAAGCGCACAGGCTTGCCGAGCCGGTTGAGCGCAGTGAACAGCTCCTCGCTCTGGGAGAGAGGAGCGGCGTAGTCCATGTCTCCGCCGATGATCAGCACCGGAGTGGAAATCGCCTCCACATGCATCAGCGGACTGGCTTCCAGATATGTATCCCAGTGCCCGTAAGGTGGAACGCCTAGATGTCCCTGCCCGCCTTCGGCCCAGCCTGGAGCCCAGAGTTGTTCATTCGCATCGTCCGCAAGCCGGCGCGTCGGATTGAACTGGCCGTACATGCTGATGAGATCGTACAGCCCGTTGCGCAGAACCGCTGCCTTGAACCGATGAGTCTGCTCGATCACCATCGCCGTGCCGTAACCGCCGAAGCTGATGCCGTCGATTCCGAGCCGATCCGGATCGGCGATGCCGAATTTTATGAGCGAGTCCACCGCGGGAAGGATGTCACCCGGGAACTGGCTCGCGCGGTCGGCGCCCCCGCCAGACAGTGGCATGCTCGGCTCGAGCACCACATAGCCGCGCGCCGCCAGCAACGCGGGCAACCAGTTGTCGCCGGGCTGCGGATACGTGGATGTGTCGCTGCGCTGCTCGGCCATCGTATGAACCGTGCCCGGATACATCTGCACGATCAACGGATATCGCGTGCCATTGCTGTATCCTGGTGGCATCGTTACGCGCGCGAATACAGTGTCACCGGTGCCTGTCGCGTAACGCACGTACCACGGGCGACACACATTGAGCTTCGCGATGTCCTGGTCGAGCGAAATGATCGTGCGCAACGTCTTGCCGCGGCGCACCAGCAGATGCTCGCCGGAATCATCGACTCGCGTCTCGACACGCGGTACATCCTGAGCATTTGCAAGCGAGCGTGCTATCGGGGCGCGCTTGGTGATCGGCTCGATCACTGGCGGATCGGGGCGGAACACCGATCCGTCACGCCGAACCTGAACGACCGTGTCACCGATCAGACGCGCGCCCACGGTCGAATCGTCGTCGGACCAGCGCGTGAGCGTGACGTGTCTTCCGGGCAGTGGATGCAGAATTCGTCCGTCACGCAGATTGATGAGAATCAGCTCGGTTTCAGCGCGATTGAGCGGGGGTATCGAAGCCGCGGACGCGTCTATCGGTCGAACATCGGGAGTGAACGCGATCCACTGTGCATCGCGGGAAATCAGAATATCGCGGGGTGTGCGTCCACGCAGCGACGCGGTACGGAGGAGCGCGCGACGCTGCCCTGTGCGCACGTTGATGCGCCAGAGCGTGAGCGAATCGCCGAGCGTTGGATGCACCGGCTGGATGAACGAAGGAAGGTGCGCATCTGTGATCGACGCAGAAGCACGCAGCCCCGACGAAGCTGCCTTCCACAGCTTCGGCCACTCCGCAATAGCGTCGTCCTGATCCAGCGTCCCCGTGCCGGGCGGAAGCATTGCGGTGACGAGTGTGACCGAATCGAGCCACGCGTACGCACCAGCGCGGCCGTTGGGATCACCGATAGCGAAACGAAGCGATGCTGCGAGCGCGCCCGGGACGATCTGTTTCGGAGCGCTTCGCCCCACATCCCAGGTGTACAGCTCGCGGTCCAGCGAATTGGGTCCGACGTGCGTCAGGGCGAGGTATCGATCCGATGGCGACCAGAACGGACTCGCCCAGCTGTCTCCCCGGGCGGCGTCATCGAGAAAGGCCACCTGCCGCGACGTCGCGATGTCGTACACGCCAACATCCGCGTGCAGCCAGAAGAAGGTGAAAGTGGCATGCGCGCGCAGGTCGCCGAGCCTTCGGCCGATCTGTACTGCAACACGCCTACCGTCGTGGCTAACATCGTACGCGCCGAATGGATTCACTCGACCGAGGCCCTGACCATGCAGATGCAGGACGTCGTCCACCGTAAGGGCGGACTTCGAGTCACCGGCCGCCGTGCACGCGGGCGGCTGCATGGACTCGCCGGCTTGCGCATGCGTTACAGACGGGGTGATGCACGAGAGCATCGCTGCGCCGAGCATCATCCCAGCCTTGATGGCGCGCAAGCTGGCGTCGTTTCCGCGCATGTTCACGTGGTCAGCGCGACGAATCAGTACTGCGAATCAATCAGCGATTGCAATACGTGGTTCGCCGTGGATGGAACTCCCGCGTACTGTTTGCTCTGCAGAATGAATGTCCGCACTTCTCCGGACCCGAGCGTCACCGCAGCCTGAGCCAGGATCGTGCTGCCGACGGCAACCGTGAGCGTGTACGGCCCCGCGTCGGCGTTCACATAGATGCTCGCGTTGCGATAGACCGCGAGCGCCGATGCTGTCAGTCCGGCGAGAGTAACCGGCGCAGTGGTCCCGGGGGTGAGGTACATCGACACTGTCGCCCCCAGCCCCGTTGCGGCGGCGAATGGCGCTGCGTTGATGAGCCTGAACCGGGCCTGGTACTTTCCATTCACCATTGGTGGCGAGAATGGATCGTTGGTGACGATTGCGAAGGGCGCCGCGGTCGGCGGAGTGAGCAGTTGCGCTGCCCCGGAGGCTGCAGTCACCGGTACGATTCCAGCGACCACGACCGTGTATGGAATGCCGGAAGTGAGATACTGGCGCGGCAGATATTCGGTGCTGTTGGCGTTGGTGTAGAACGACGACAGCGGGCCGCTGCTACCTGCGAGCCTGGCCACGAACGAGTGAACGCCCGGCGTAACCGGCTCATACAGCGATGCATCGGCCCCGGTCGGCGTCGCGACGGAGGTCGGCGCAATCGCGAGCAAGCTCGGCGCTGCGGCGCTCGAATCAATCAACATGTCGATCGAGCGGGGCTGTGTTTTCGATGCGGCATTGGTCGCATCGGTGTACTGGAAAACGGAGTTGACGATTCTGACCAGTGCCGGCTTTGCCGGCGCTCAGGTAGTGCTGTCCGATCCGCATGCCGCCAGGGTCACGAGCGTGGAAATCAGAACACAGCGCGCCAGGGCTATTGGCTTCATGCGGAACAATCCATTGACGAGGAAATTGGGCAGGTCTCGCGGATCATGAGATCGACTCACCATCCATTGAGCGAGGCCGTGGCAGCATCGCGTCCGTACATAAGACAGACCCGTCAGTCGCGTGATACCCTGTAACACCGATGGGCCGGGACTCATTTTGGCTCCAGAATGCGACCGATACGGGACCGGGCATCGAGCAGGTGCAGGTGGGTATCACGGTCGGACGCTCGCGGAAGTGCCCGCTCGATCTCGCGTCTTAGATCGACCAGCTCTCCGCGCAGCATCGACTGAACGTCCGGCTCGTTCGGCGCGTCGGTCAGGGCGCCGATCGTGCCAGGCCGCGGGGCCGAACCCACCGGCGGATCGATCTTGCCGGCCAGGTCGATGAGATAGCTCTGCTGGAGAGCCCTGCGCTCCGGGCTGATCGATACCCGAGGAGCCGAGAGCTCGCTCCAGACGCCACGGCGAACATCGCCGAGCATCTCATCGAGTGAATAGGAGGTCGCAGGGTCCATCGCGGCGTATTCGCGCAGCCGCGCCAGTCGTGCGTTCTGGAGCAGCGCCGAGAGAAGTCGGGCCTGAATCGAGGATATGCGCAGCAGAGTTCCGGTGGGCTCGAGTCGGCGGGTGATGCTTTTGTCGAACAGGAAGGCCGGGGTCTGGAACGCGTTTCGATTCAGGAATTCGATGGCTGCAATCTGCCTCGCCCTGGACACAGGGGTGTATACGGGCCCTGGCTGGCTTCCGTATTTCGTCTGAACGTCGGATCCACCGACAACGTTGACGACGTGGGTCAGTTCGATGCGCCACTGATTGACGAGGCGAGTGTACAGCTCCCGCAGCTGTGAATTGTCCTCGGTCGGCTTTGTCGTCATCGCGAGCAGCATCGGCACGGTTCTGCGAATGTTCCTGAGACCGTAACCAGTCGCCTTGACTGCGTCGGCGTCGCCAACGGCTTCCGTCTCGTCACCCGGATCGACGTTCGCGGTCGTATACACTTCCGTCGAGTGACCGAACCGGAGCCACGGAATCGAATCCTGCATTCGTGCCCACCGGTCGAGAGTCGATCGTTCCGCATCCGGCGTCGTGGCGCCAGGAATCGGCGTGTAGCCCCATTTCACGGTGTAGATGTCAGCGGGACCGACACGAGGGATGAGGTCGGACAGCGGTATGGAATCTTCGGGTTGGGCGACGTAATTGAACCGAGAGTAGTCCATCAAGGATGCCGTGTGACCCATTTTGGCCAGCCACGTACGCGAGCGAAGCGAGTCAACTGGATACAGCGAACTGGACTTGTGGTTGTGGTACAGTCCAATCGTATGGCCTACTTCGTGGGACACGATGTACTGCAGTAGCCGACCCATCAGCGAGTCCGGGAACTCTCCGTGCTGCACTCGTGGATCGAGTGGCGCGACCTGGGTGAGATACCAGTCGCGCGTGATGTTCATGATGTTGTGGAAAATGCGCACGGATCCATTCAGCACTTCGCCGGTACGAATGTCGCGAGTCCCATCGCTGGCAGCATTTTCCGTAGTGGACGGCATCCACCGGATGACGGTATGTCTGATATCTTCGGCAGACCAGTCCGGATCGTTCGCGGGCGGATCGAGCGCGATGATCGCGTGCCGGAATCCCGCCGCTTCGAACGCGGGCTGCCACGCTTCCACTCCCTTCCTGATCCAGGGTTTCCACTTGTCGGGCGTCGCCGGATCGATGTAGTAGATGATCGGATGCACGGGAACCGAAACGGCGGAGTCGGGGAACTTCTTCTCGAGGCGCCAGCGGCCGATGTAACGCTGATCCACGGCGCGATCGGCGTCGGTTCCGAAATCGACGCGCGTCCGCGAGTAGAAACCGATCCGATCGTCGGCGAGCCGCGGCATCATCGGATGCTCCGGAAGCCTGATCATGCTCCAGTGTGCGAGTACGCTACGCGTGGGCACTGCAGTGCGCACCAGAGATGCGAGCTGCGAACTGTTGGGCGTTACAGTCTGCGTTGCTTCGACTTCCACGTTGTCGGGAAAGGCGACAACGCGTTCGATGAAGGAACGCTGCGGATCTACCTGACCACGTAGTGCCGCGAACTCCGGAACAGAAGTCGTGAAGATCCTGGTGACGTCTATCACGGCCGCGCTGTCCGGCCCGTATGCGAGTACGTCGAATGCGGCGATTATCGGCGGGTAGTTGCTTCCCTGTATTGCGCGGTATATGGGAAGCGTGCTGTCCGCCATTATCGAATACGACGGCGAGCGCAGAAAGACCCGGTTCCCTATCCTGTCCCAGCGGATGGTGCGTTCGCTGAACTGATCACCGCCATATTCCGATGCGCTGGATGGAGCGGCGGCAGCTGCGCGGGCAAAGCGGCCGAGCTGCAACATGTCGACGTTCATCGCAGACCGGGGAATCTCGAAGAGCAGTCGGTCGCCTACCGTGTGCGTGGTGAAGAAGCCCGACCGTGTCACGGCGCCGCGTGTCACGGCGCTGTAGGGCCGGATCCTCGTGTTGCCGCTGACACTGTGATTGGAGTCGGTGCCCGACGCAGACGCCGTAGCCACTTGCCGCGCGAGCGATTCGCTCCTGACGGCTGCGGGTGCAACTCCAGGCGGCCGCGAGGTGTGACAGCCTCCAAGAGCAAGCATGCCGAGCAGCGAAGCTGCAATCGGCCGAACGGGATGTGATTTCAGGAGGATGTCCCTCATCATAATTGATTCGAAGCTGCGCACGAATTCATCGCGGTATCCGTCATGTGTGATTCGCGCGTCGCGCATTGAACGCGCGCGGCCAGCGGCGGTTTATCCAGATGATGACGCCCGTGATGGGCGCGATGGTTCCGATGAGGCAGGCCAGGAACGCCGCAATCTCACTCGGCAGCCCGTACAGTGTTCCTACGTGCACAGGATTCGTTCCGCGGCGCAACAGTTCACCCAGGGGGCGATCCCGAAATCGATCCAGCCGCAGTGCGCGCCCGCTGAACTGATCCAGATATACTATGTCCATCGCCTGACGATACGGAGCGTCGGGTGGAAGCCCCATCACCGTGAACGCATCACGCGGCTTCTCGGGGAGGTAGAGAACCAGCGTCGTCGTGGGCCCGAGTGCGACACGGGCTGCCTCGAATGCATTCGCGAGCGAGATGGGTGTCCCATCCGATGGTGGCATTGAATGCGGAGGTGGCGGCGTCGCTTTTCCGCGCGGCGTCATCCCATCGACGGCGTTGCCGATAGTCCTGAATGACCAGACCAGTCCAGTTGCGCCGACAACGAGCAGAATCACGGTCGAATAGATGCCGAGCACGACGTGCAGGTCGTAATTGCGCCGCTTCCAGCCGGTGGGATGCTTGAACGTGAGACGAGTGCGGAGCATGCGCATCGTGCGGGGCCACCATATCACGACTCCGCTCACCAGGATGACAACGAAGCAGACCGTAGCGATACCGACGACTCTCCGCCCGATTTCACCGGCCAGCAAGCGCCGGTGTATCGCCTCGGTGATCACGAAGAATCGCTCGTCTCCACGCTGCACATCCACGACACGACCTGTGTATTGATTCACGTACATCCGGCGGCCGTCGGCAAACGTGAAGATCTCCGGCCGTTGCGGATCGGAATACAGCGTCACTGTTTCGAGATGTGATCGCGATTGGCGCGACGCCGAGTCGGCGAGAGCATCGACTCCAAGTGCGGTTCGGCCGCGAATGCCGCCGGAAGCAAGATGCACTCGCGCGGGATGCATCGCCGCGATGATCTCGACCTTGAAGACGAGAATCGCGCCGGTGAGGCAGACGACTGCCACGACGAGTCCGCTCGCAATCCCGAGCACCTGGTGCAGCAGGAACATGAAGGACCACAGTCGCCCGCGTCGCACACCACGCGCGCGAGCGACCGTTCCAGCACCGACTTCACGGTCCACGGACAACGTCACCGACTCTGCAACGCAGCCTTGTGCTCCGACCAACCCGCCGTGATTCAGTTCGTGATACGGATGCCGAACATCGTCGTTCTACCGATGGTTGGCAGAAAGCGTCTGCCGGTGTAATCGCCGTCGTGGTTGTTGCCGGCGTTCTGAACTGTGACTGTAGCCTGCATTTTCGGCGTCAGCTGATACGAGCCACGTACGTCGAACGTCTCATACCCCGGAGCCGTTACCGGCACATACGTGAAGGTGCTGGTCGACAATCTTCCGGTCGTCGCGGCATAGTAGTCACCGATGTCAT
>DATNCZ010000009.1:0-19211 GCA_035553335.1 Gemmatimonadaceae bacterium | reverse complement strand
GGCACTCGCGGAACGAATCGGCACACGGCGTTCTGGGCTCCGGTGGCCGATCCGTGCAGCTGTCAACGGGCCATGGTGACATCAGCCTGACGACTGCCGGATGAAAGGCGGCGGGGATAACTTCTCATCGTCCCCGCCATGTCTATCCGCAATATGTCCCTGGAGCGAAAGCTCCCGTTGCTCGTCATCGCCGTTCTCGTTGCCACACTGGCGACCTCGGTGGGCCTGGCGTATCGCGAGGTTCGCCACTCAGCAGAGCTCGCGGCGGGCGCGCGCATTCAGACAGCGTCCCGACAACTCGCGTCGCTGTCCTCCTTGTCGGTAGCTCAGCGCGCGAAATTACTGCACGAGGTTGCGGCGACAGCTGCAGTCAGACGCGCCGTCGCGTCGCCGGCTTCGCGTTCGCCCACGACAGCCGGTGCACCGAACCATACGGAGGCATATGCTGCGCTGCACCGGCTGGTCATCCCCAGCGACTCGACGCTCGCAATAGAGCTGCGGTCAGCGGACGGGCAGCTCATCGACAGCATTGGTGGCCCTCCTGCGACACCCGGCAAGATCAGCGATACCCATCAGTCCTTTCCAATTCCGGGAAATGACACGCCGCAGACCACGATGCCTAAGGGCAGCAACGCGCAATTCCTGCCGTTCTTCGCGGGTCGCGACAATGAGGTCTATTACTGGATGACCGTGGCGGTGATCGATGCTGGCAAGCCTGTCGGCTGGATCGCGGAACAGGCACGCATCAAATCGCGCCCGAACGCCGATCGGCAAATCAATGGCTTGATCGGCGACCATACAGCGGCGTATTTCCGGAACGACACAGGCACGTTCTGGAGCACGATCGGCGGCATTCCGACCAGTGCACCGGCCAATGCACCGGCACTTTCCAGGGTGACTGCAACAGATACGCTCCGCGTGGCGTCGTACGACCACGCGCAACACGGTACCGTGCTGGCGACCACTATTCCGATCGATGGAACACCGTGGGCGTTGGTATTGGAAGTCGAGCACGCGGCGGTGGTCGCCCCCGCGAAATCGATGCTCGTGCGATTCACGCTGCTGAGTTCTCTACTGCTGATCGCTGCAGCAGCCGCATCATGGCTGTTGATTCGCGGTGCTGTAGGACCACTCGTCGACCTCACACGAGCCGCCACATCGATGGCGCGTGGCGACTACTCTACGCGCGTTGCAGTTCAGAATACCGACGAAGTCGGACGACTCGGCGCCTCGTTCAACGAGATGGCCGGCAAGGTCGCGGCGTCACAGGCGCGACTGGCTGGGCAGGTTCAGGAAGCACAACGATTGGCGAACGAGCTGGATCAGGCAAGGGAAGTGGCTGTGAGCGCAAGCCAGGCGAAATCCAACTTCCTCGCCACGATGTCTCACGAGATCAGAACGCCGATCAACGCTATCATCGGCTACGCTGATATTCTCGACCTTGGCATTTCCGGCCCGCTCAACGCCAAACAGCACGAGAACCTGCGCCGCATCAGGACGAGCAGCAGCCATCTACTTGCCCTGGTCAACGATGTGCTCGACCTGTCCAGGATCGAGTCCGGTACGATGGAGATGCACACCGCACACGCCGAGACGCAACCATCGATTGACGCCGCTGTGGCGCTTGTAGAGCCACAGGCTACCGCCAAGCAGATCAGGATCGTAATCAGCGCCGGCGACCCTGCCGCATCGGTCTACAGAGGTGACGAACGCGGTGTGCGTCAGGCACTGGCCAATCTTCTCTCCAACGCAGTGAAGTTCACCAATTCCGGTGGCGAGATCCTGATCACATGCTCGCTGTCCAAGCCAGTAGGCGCGAACGTGACCATGGACCGCAACTCGATGTATGTAGCGATACGCGTGGCGGATACCGGAATCGGAATCGACCAGGAGAAACTCGACAAATTATTTCAACCGTTCACACAGCTTGAGGCGGATAACGGCAATCCGTACACGCGCCAGAAGAGTGGTGCCGGTTTGGGTCTCTCGATCAGTCGTCACCTCGCCCGCATGATGGGCGGCGACATCACGGTCGAAAGCCGCCCGCAGCACGGTTCTACATTCACGCTCTGGCTACCGCATCAGACCGAAGCAGCGCGGGAAGCCAGCATCGCATCGTATCCATCACACCGAGTATGAAGTGATCAAGTTGATTGTTGTCATAAAGCGTAACACCGCCATGTCGCCCGAAGAATTTCACAGATACTGGCGCACCGAGCACGCCGCCAAGGTGCGCTCGCTTTCCGCTACATCCAGATATATCCGCCGCTATGTACAGGCGCACACACTCGACACCGAATACGTTGACGGCAATCCCGCGTACGACGGTACCGCCGAACTCTGGTTCGATTCAGTGGACGACAAGAACGCTTTCTTCTCCGACCCTGATTACCTGGCGATCGTCGCTCCCGACGAGCGTATCTTCGCCGACATGGATCAGACGCAGTTTCTCGTCACGAACGAGGAAGGCGTCATATGATCGTGATACGGGATCGAGCGTGATCTAGCGGAGCTCCGCTCCGAACCCTGCGGCATACAGAATTATCAACGCAGTTTTTGCGTCCCGGATCTCGTTCGTCTGAATCATCCTGAGGGCGTGCGACAACTTGAACGTCACGACCTCGCTGAACTCGTCCGCTTCGAGATGCTTCTCGCCGGTCGTGAGCCCAGTCGCCATGAACGAGTGAATTACCTCGTCCGTGAAGCCCGGTGTCGTCAGGAAACTGAACATCGGCTCGATACGTTGCGCGCTGCAGCCGGTCTCTTCACGCAACTCCCGCTCAGCACAATGTCTGGGACTTTCGTCCTTCTCCAGCTTTCCGGCCGGCACTTCGTACAGATAGCCGCCGGCGGCATATCTGTATTGCCTGAGCAGCATGATCTGCGGATCTTCCCCCGCTGGATCGGTCAGGAATGGCAGAATCGCAGCGGCGCCGGAATGCCGGATGATCTCCATCTCGCCCGTCGTCCCATCGGGAAAACGAACCTGATCCACATCCAGGGATACAACCTTGCCGGTGTAGATGCGGTGTGATGCAATCAGTGGATCAGACATTGAGCCCAATGGTTGAAGTTCTACGGATTCACGACATCTACAGGGCCGAACGCAAGTGCTTCGAGCGGTTCGCGAACGGCACCGGCGTCGCCCACGATCACGATCTGCAACGAATCCGGATGTACGTAGGCACGGGCCGCTGCCAGCACATCCTTCACCGTCACAGCACCCATGCGCGCACGATAGCTGTCGTACCAGTCAGAAGGCAGGTCGTATATCACTAGCGTCGCGAGTGCGGCAGCAATGGCAGCCGTCGTCTCGTATCGAATCGGGAAAACCCCTTCCAGATAGCTTGTTGCCAGCGACAACTCGCTCTCACTGATCGGCTCCGCGCGCATCCGATCGATCTCCTTGAGTGTCTCCTGAATCGCGGGCACGGTGACGTCGCTTGCAACCGCGGTGCCGATGACGAACGGACCTGCCTCGCGTCGCCAATCGAACGATGACGACGCACCGTAAGTGTACCCATGCGCTTCCCGCAGATTGAGATTGATGCGCGACGAGAACAGCCCTCCCAACACAGCGTTCATCACCGTTATCGAGAAGTAATCCGGATGTGTGCGTGGAACCCCCACGTGTCCGATCCGTACCTCCGATTGCGGAGCGTCTTCCTTCCGTACGATCCTCACGGCGCGCGACGTCCGCACCGGTTTGTCGTTCGCCTTCGACGACAGAACGATGGATCCATTCCACCCGTCCAGCTCGCCACTTACCATCCTTTCGACTTCAGCGACGTTCACGTCGCCGACCACGATCAGCGTCGTCGCGGAAGGCTGGTATCTCGACGCATGAAATGCCGCCACTTCAGCACGCGCAAGATTGCTTACCGATTGGCGACTGCCGCCGAGCGGGAGGCGAAAGCGGGACCTGGCGTCGTAGATGTACTCATCGAATTTCTCATCCGCGAGCTCCCGTGGCTCTGACTCTATCTGCATCAGCTCGGCAATCCGTTCGCCCTTGAGTCGCTCGATCGCCGCTGCCGGAAAGGTCGGCGCGACAAGAACCTCGGCGAAGTGCACGAACGCGTTTTCGAGATTGTCACGAAGTACCGTCATTGCGAGTGACGCCGAATCCCATCCAGCCGATCCACCCACGGATGTACCGAGCCGCTCGAGATACTCCGTGAGCGCTTCGCCGTCATACTTCGGTGTCCCCTCGTTGAGCGCGAGCGCTGCCAGATGCGCGACTCCTTCCTGCCCCGATGGCTCCGCGACAGCACCTGCATCGACTATCGCAAGAACCGTGACCACTGGCAGGCTGTGCGCTGGCGCAACGAGCAGTGTGAGTCCATTGGAGAGCAAGCGACGCTCGAACGACGGAAAATGATACTCGCGCGCCGGACCGGGCTGCGGACGTGTGGATGTCGTCATGCGGTCACCAGAGCTGCATCGGTACCCACTGTGTCTCTCGATTCTGCGTTTTCACCATCATCACGTGGTACATACATCAGGAAGGCACGGTTGTCCTCACCCAGGCGCGTTGCAGCAAATCGATCTACATCTTCGACGGCAACGGAGCGGTAACGGTTCATCTGATCATTGATGAACGATGGATCGCCGAAGTACGTGGCAAAGCGCGACAGCTGGTCGGCGCGCTCCGACGCCTGCTGCATCGATACGACGAAATCGGTGCCGATGAGCGAGATTGCGCGATCGACCTCGCTCTGCGTCACACCGTCTAGTCGCATGCGGTCGATCTCGCGTGTTACTTCCGCCTCCAGGCGCGCCGGTGTGATACCCGGCCGCGCCGTGACATCGACCACCAGAATGTCGGCACCCTTCGGGAGATCGAACGTGAACGCGGCTGCATCGGTCGCGACTTCACGCTCACGCACCAGCGCTCGCTGCAATCTGCTCCCTTTGCGCATTCCGAGAATTGCACCAGCTACGGACGCGGCATAGTACTCGCTGCTCCCGAACGCCGGCGACCGGAACGCCAGATACAGACGCGGAAGGCTTACATCATCCTTCACCACCTCACGCAGAGTGCCGCCGAATGTTGCGGGTAACGACATATCCGGAAGTGCAGGCTTGCCATTGCCGCGCGGGATCGCCGCGAAGTACGATTGCACCAGCTCGCGCGCCTCCCGTGGATCGAAGTCGCCCGCGATGGTCAGCACTGCATTGTCTGGCGTGTAGTAGGTCGCGAAGAAGTGCGCAATGTCGTCCAGCGACGCGGCATTCAGATCCTCGAACGATCCGATCAGAGAATGATGGAACGGATGCGGGTCCGGGTATGTGAGCGCCGGAAGTTTTTCCCACCACGTGCCATATGGCTGATTGTCGACCGACCAGCGCCGCTCATTCGAAACGACGTCACGCTGCGTGTCGAGCTTCTGCTGAGTCATGGCCGGCAGAAGAGCACCCATTCGGTCCGCCTCGAGCCAGAGTGCTATCGCCAGCTGATTGGAGGGCACGGTCTCGAAGTAGTTCGTCCGGTCCAGCCACGTAGATCCGTTGAGCGTGCCGCCAGCGCGTTGCACCAGCTCGAAATGCTCGTTCGCCTCCACATGCTCCGACCCCTGGAACAACATGTGCTCGAACAGATGGGCGAAGCCCGTACGCCCGGGACGCTCGTTGGCCGATCCCACGTGATACCACAAGTTTACCGCGACGATCGGAGCGGTATGATCCTCGGAAAGGGTTACTGACAACCCGTTCCCGAGTCGGAATGTCTCTATCGGAATGCGCATGACAGTGATTGGTTTCCGGGTAATATAGAATGTATCCACCCTTACTTCTTCCCCTGGCAACCTCTTCAGAATGACCGATGCATCTGTCTGGCCAAGCACTCTGTTCATCGTGCGACACGGCGAATCGGCTGGCAACGTGGCCCGCGACGAGGCAAATGCGGCACGTGAGCCCGTCATACGCAGATCCTCATCCCGCGATGTCGATGTCCCACTGTCCCCGCTTGGCGAGCGTCAGGCCACGGCACTTGGTCACTGGTTCGGCGCGCTACCTGTAAACCAGCGGCCCACGGTCGTCATCACCTCTCCCTACGTCCGTGCCCGACAGACCACAGCCATAATCAAGGAGCTGGGCGATTTCCCCTACGCAAGCGACGTCACGAGCCTCCTCGTGGATGAGCGCTTCCGCGAAAAGGAGTTCGGGATTCTCGATGGCCTGACACGGTACGGAATCGCCGAGCGCTTTCCGGAGCAGGCTGCTTTCCGTACATCGCTCGGAAAGTTCTATCACCGCCCGCCGGGTGGCGAGAGTTGGTGCGACGTGATTCTACGGCTGAGGAGCGCCTTCGAGATGATGTCCCGGGAGTACCATGGCGAGCGCATTCTCGTCGTAGCACACTCCGTCGTCGTGCTCTGCATGCGCTACATCGTCGAAAGCCTCACCGAGGATGAGATACTGAAGATCGATCGCGAGAACGAGGTGGCCAATTGCTCGGTTACCCGCTTCGACGTGGACATGAGCCAGGGTCCGGTCGGCAAGCTGATCCTGGACAGTTTCAATTTCGTCGCCCCTCTCGTTGCGGAAGGCGCCCGCGTCACCTCCACACCCGACGTCCCTCCGCCATCTCAAGTCAGCTGATGACAGATCCGACTGACATCGCATCTCTCATTTCGTCGGCTTCTCCAGGACGATGAACTTGGTATCATCACGACCAATCGCGCGCAACCATGCTACAAGTTCATCCACACGACTCGGCGGAAATATCCCCGTCCCGCCGACGATGCGACGATCGATGAGCAGATCGCGGCCCTCCTGAGAGTATGTCGCCGTATAGCTGCCGAATCCACTGGTCGCCGATACGTTGACTGGAAGCCGAGCGCGCCAGCCTTCAGGAAGTGTCACACGGAACTGCGAGATCCCTGTCAATCGTCCCACGATCTTCGACGCGTCGATCGGGAAACGTCTAGTCGGAAGCCGCGCAATGTCGTCAGCGGCCGTTGTCATTTTCGCGAAACTGGCGAATGGGTTGTTCAGCAGCTCTACCGTGCCTGCCCTGGTCGTCGCGTCCGCATTGATGATCCGAACGCTCACGCGGGCCGGCGCCGCATAATCCTTCCCATCGAACGCCGATAGCGAATCTCCGTCAGCACTCGAGAAATACTTGCGCGCTACTCCGCGTGCCGCATCCACTCGCTGTGTGGAATCCAGCGGTGATGCGAACGATGCCCGCATCGCAGCCGCAATCGACCCCACCGCCGTTTCTACATAATGGCCTTCGAATTTCCCATCGGCCGACAACGTTCCGGTGATCGTGGTGGTCTGAACATCCGACGCGGGGGCGTCAGCTGGAATCGTTACCTCCTCATTCCGCCCATCAGGGAAGACCAGGAGGCCGAATCCACCCTGAATGCTGCGTGGTAGCTCCCCATACGCGTTGAACGAAGAGGTGAGATCTACGAACCGATACCCGCCGGAGTTGAGCGCAACAGCCGCAATCTCATGATTGAACTGCTGCGGTGTCGGTAGATCGCGCCGAGCGGTTGCATTGATGCTCAACAACACCGGATATGCACGTATGCCAAGATGGGTCAGTGCGGTAACGAATAGCGTAGCCTTGTCCTTGCAGTCGCCATAACCGGTAGCCATCACGGTATCAGGCATTCGCGGCTGATAGCCGCCGATTCCGAGTTCTATGCCGACGTATCTGATATCCTGAGCGACCCATTTGTGAACGGCTCGAATGGAATCATCTCGTGTCTTCGCGCCGGCTACAAGAGAGTCTACAGTCCTGCTGAGCGTAGCTGTCGCCATGTACCGGTCACGTGCGAGATCCGCGTACCAGTGAGATACGTCGTTCCAGCTGAGCGGACCTCCTACACGAACGCGCATCACCACCCCATTCGAGTCGGAGGCAAATGGCTCCGCGCGAACCTTTGGCGTCGTATCACGTGACCACACATACCGCGTTCGTCCGCCCGACGTATGCGTGATCCGTTTGAAATCGAGATTCTCTTCTCGGATCAGAGGCTTCATCGAAGACGGCACATCCAGAACAAACCGCGCTTTCCCTATCGATACGCCAGGAGTGAATACGTACGTCTGCGCGAAGTCGCCCTTCAATACTGGCTTGCGCTCCTCGACCGTGAATTCCACGTCCAGAATGGTCCCGACTGCAATGCCGGAAAGAGACATGCGCACCACTTTCTGATCGCTGTAGATCGGCGAGGTCGATACGGGCGCTGGAACGTCGGACTCCTGAATCTGCGTTGGAGCAGCGCTGATGACGGATCCATTCGGTCGCACTACTCGAATCCAGTGCACGTCGAAGCTCTGATGCCCCGGCACGTACCCGAACTGCTGCTCGCGCAGCTGCGATGCACCAGCATCCGTCAGAACCTGAATCACTCGCCGAAACGTCTTGAGAACCCGCCCATCGCTCTCTACGGTTACGGTCGCCAGTTCCGCAATGGGATGTGTCGTCTCGCCTTCGTGCGTCGCCGGATCGACCACGAGACGATAGAGTGAATCGTCAGCTGGAGTTGGAGCTACTGAGGGAACTTTGATGCCCTGCGCGACACCGGGCGACGAGGTTGCGAACAGTAATGCAACGATTGCCGACGCAAATCGCTGCGTCAGGCCCACCCGTTTCGCTCACGCAATGACGATATGTGTGCCGTATGATGCCGGCCATGCCACGAATACAATGCTACAACTTCTCGCAGTGGCACCTTGCGCTGCTGCTCAGGATGAATGTAGCTGCGCTCGAAGTCCGCATCCGACAGGGACTCCAATAGCGCCACCCATCTGGTGTGAAGAGCCTCGAGGAGCACCAGGGATACGTCTATCGGCACGGCTTTCACGTCGCCAAGCCTGGACCAGGCAGCCTCGTCATACGGCTTCACCAGTGGTGATTGCTCGGTCATAGCAAGCTTGCAGCGTACGTATGCGTT
Source organism: Gemmatimonadaceae bacterium (assembly GCA_035553335.1). Classification (GTDB taxonomy): domain Bacteria; phylum Gemmatimonadota; class Gemmatimonadetes; order Gemmatimonadales; family Gemmatimonadaceae; genus Fen-1247. The sequence continues at coordinate 10,296 of DATNCZ010000009.1, read as the reverse complement.
CATGTGGCTGTCGGGAACGTGATGCACCACTTCCCTTACCGTCCAGCCCCCCTCGCGATACGGCGTGTTCAGTTGATCGGCATTCAATCCATCGACTGAGGCGCGCAACAGAGCCGGCAATCGGGCGATATCGGCAATCGAGCGAGCAATTGCTTCACGCGACGAATCACCGTCATACTTGAACCGTCCGATCGGATACCGCATATCCTGAATCATCGATGTCATTGGAAGGAACCCCGGCTCTCGCGAATGGCGGAGTTGACTACGCTGACGAAATGTTGCGCGTCGTCCGGCGTGAAGGACTGCAATGCCTTGTGACCGTTCTGACTTACATCCTCGAACCCCATTCGCCTCTTGTCACGATACGCGAACTTGATTGCTCCCCCGCTATATGTAACACTGTCCAGATCGGCAAGTGGATACTTCAGTCGCGTCTCCAGCGCGGAACTCACACGCTTCTTGACGAATCGCTCGATCGTACCCGCGATGACACTCTTCGTTTCTTCCGTGTCGCGCGCCATGTCCATCCGCGCCACCGCCAGCACCGAATCCGTAAGTCCCATGTAAACGGTGTCACGTGCCAGCCCGAGTTGTATGGAACCGTCAGTCGTTCGAATCGTCACACTGTCGCGAGATGCCGCAGCAGCTCCTGCTGCTTCAGATGCGCTTCGCGGCGGTGCATGTGAATTCTCGGCTTGCTTGCATCCCGCCGTCAGAAGCAGTGATACTATGACTACCCCTGAGGTGATTCTCCTCGACATAGGTGCTCCTGGCCCCTCACTGATTATTGAATCGGGTTGCCATTCGTATCGCGAAATACGATCGGTCCGATGTTGAGCGCTCTGATTGGCCCTTCGATTGTTTTTCTGTCGCCCACGATCAGCACGGTCAGATGCGACGGGTCGATGTATTTCTCCGCCACTTGCTGGGCTTCACTCTGTGTAACCGCACCGATCCGGTCGACAACGTGATTGTAGTAGTCGAGCGGCAGGCCGTATAGTGCGACGTCGCCCAGACGAGTCGCGATCTGGCCCGTGGTTTCGAACGCGCTCGGCAACTCCAGTTGAAGGTAGCGCTTTGTCTTGCTCAGCTCACTCGCTGGAATCGTATCCCGAATGCCCTTCAATTGCTGCATGAAATCTACTAGAGCGGAATCCGACTTCGCCGATACAATCTCCGCGGACGCCACGAACAGCCCGCCATGCTTCCGCATGTCGAACCTGGACGACGCGCCATACGTATAACCCTTGTCCTCACGCAGCACCTGGTTCAGACGGCTGGTGAATGACCCGCCGAGCGCCGTGTTCATCACCTGGATCGGGAAGTAATCGGCCGTCGACCGGGCTACCCCGACCGAGCCGATCCTGAACGACGACTGCGCCGCACCGGGCTTGTCTATCAGATAGATCGTCGTCACCGGCGCAGGAAGGCCAGCACCTACATCGGTAGTTGGTACAGTCTCGCGCGCCCATCCGCTGAACAACGCGCTCACCTTCTGTTCAACTTCCGCCGGCGTTACATCGCCCACGGCAACGAGCGTTGCACCGTTCGGAGCGAAATGGCGGTGGTAGAAAGTGCTGAGATCCGTCACAGTCATTGCACCCACCGACGCATCGGTGCCTACCGTCGAACGACCGTAAGGATTGTCCTTTCCGTACAGAAGGGTTGGATACACAAGGTTCGCTATCGCTGGACCTCTGTCCTTCAACTGGAGCAGCGCGGTCAGCCGCTCCTGCTTCACACGCGCAAACTCGGTCGATGGGAAGGACGGATGCAGCGCTACATCTGCGAACAACGCGAGCGCACTGTCCAGCTGCGCTGTCGGTGTCGACAGTCGAACCGTAGTCGCGTCCCACCCGCTCGAGCTGAACAACGAGATGCCCAGATAAGCGGTTTGATCAGCGATCTGCAGCGCACTGCGACTGGTCGTCCCTTCCGTCAGCATGTTCGCGACGAGATCCGCGGCACCGGCCCGATCCGGCGGATTCGCTGTCGCCCCGGAAGGAATCACGAGAACGAAATCAGCTACTGGTAGATTGTGCCGCTCTACAACCATCAGCTTGAGCCCGTTCGCCAGCTCACGCACCACCACAGGCGGTATGTGCAACGCCGGCGGCGGACCAAGCTCCGGCGGCTTGCTGCGATCGACCGGCGCCTGCGCCATTACCGGCATGGTCGCCGCGAGTACGACGAGTATCGCTCCTGCGATGGTGCCCGGGATACGATGTCTCATCTGGACCCTCCCTTGACCATCAGTGCTGTCATCCCGTCCGGCACAACCGTCAACACGACCTTCGGCTTCCCGAGGTACATCCGTGCAACGCGTTGAACGTCAGCTCTGGTCACAGCATCATATCTGGCTGCATCACGTTGCACGTAGTCCGGATCCCCGACGAAGTAATTGTATTGATTCAACAGCTCTGCTTTACCGAGATCAGTGGCAAGCGATCTGAGAAAATCGGACCGCGTGGAGTTCTGCACACGCGCCAGTTCGCGCGCGGTTATTCCGTCTTTTTGCAGCTTGATGAGCTCCTCGCGAACCAGCGAGTCGATTCTGGCCGGTGCGATTCCCTTTCTCGGTGTCACTATGATCTGGAAGTAACCCGCCAGATGCTCGCCGTTCTGATATGCATTCACATCCTGGGCGATCTGCATGTCGTAAACGAGCCGCTTGTACAGCCGCGAGTTCTTGCCGTCAGCTAGCACCGAGGCAAGCACGTTCAGCGCTGCGTCGTCGTGAGCGAAATTTTTCACCGACGGCCACGTGTAGTACACCCGTGGAAGCTGAACCCTGTCCTGCAACACCAGAAATGTGTCACGCGGGATCACAACCGGCGCCGGCGATGGCCTCGACGGAATCTGTGGACCGCGCGGGATGTCACCGAAATAGTGCTTCACCAACGCCTTCGCTGAATCGACGTTGAAATCCCCGGCGATAACCAGTGTCGCGTTGTTCGGCGCGTAATACGTCCTGAAGAAATTCTTGACGTCCGTGAGCGTCGCCGCAGAGAGATCCGCCATCGAGCCGATCACAGGCCATGAATACGGATGGCCTTTCGGATACAACGCCGCCAGAATTGTTTCGTCCGACTTTCCGTATGGGACATTGTCCACACGTTGGCGGCGTTCATTCTTCACCACGTCTCTCTGCAAATCCACCTTCGCGCTGTCCAGAGCCGGAAGCAGGAAGCCCATTCGATCGCTATCGAGATACAGCGCCAGAGGGAGTGCGTTCGACGGCATCGTCTCGTAATAGTTCGTACGATCCTCGGTGGTCGAGCCGTTGTTGTTCGCACCGGCGGCTTCCAGAAGCTGGTCGAACTGCCCGGTAGGCACGTGCTGCGACCCCATGAACATCAGATGCTCGAAGAGATGTGCGAACCCCGTGTGACCTGGCTTCTCGTCCCCCGAACCGACATGATACCACGTATCCACCGCGATCATCGGCGTCGTGTGATCCTGGTGAAGGATCACCTCCAGCCCGTTTGGCAGGGTGTACTTCTCGAATGGAATGCGTGGTATGGATTGCGCACCAACCGTCGTCGCAAACGCCACTGCGGCCGTAGCAACAGAGAGCAGCCGCAGAACGGAGTACCGGGATCTTACCATGTCAGACCGTTCGCTTTGCACGTGGTTCCGGGCATTCTACCATGTACCCCTTTGCAGTTAGCGCTGTCTTGAAGACGTCCTGTACGTCCGCCTCTCCGTGCACCAGAAATACTTCGCTCAGTTGGGGCGATGTCGCCTTCACACCGTCGATCCATGCTGTCAGCTCCGCCCGATCGGCGTGGGCGCTGTACCCATCTATGATCTTCACCTCGGCCCGCAATGGAATATCATCCCCATAAATACGCACCGTAGGCGGGCTCGCCTCGATTCTCCTGCCGAGCGTTCCCTCGGCCTGATAACCCACGAATAGAATCGTGTTCTTGGGATCCCCAGCCCCCTGCACCAGATGGTGCAGGATACGCCCTGCTTCCACCATCCCAGACGCGGCGATGATCACCATCGGCCCCTGCGCCGTGTTCAGCGCCTTCGACTCCTCCACGCTCCGCGTGAAGTGGACCTGCGGAAACTGGAACAGGTTCTTCGCCTTGTTCACCAGATCTTCCGTGTGGTCGAACACCTCAGGATGCAGCTCGAATACCGTGGTGGTGTCGGTCGCCAGCGGGCTGTCCACGTAGATCGGAATCGGGGGAATCGCTCCTTCCCGCGAAAGTCCGTTCAGGTTGTAGAGCAGCTCCTGCGTGCGCCCCACGGCGAACGAGGGAATGAGAACCCGCCCGCCACGCGCTGCAGTATCCCGCACGACCGCGGCAAGCTCAGCCCGCGCGTCGACTACGGTCTCATGATCACGGTTGCCGTACGTCGATTCCATGATCACGACGTCCGCCCCCTCCGGCACCACCGGGTCACGAATGATCGACAGACCCGGCCGGCCGATGTCACCGGAGAACACCAGCCGCCTCGTCGTCCCGTGCTCGGTGATGTCCAGCAGCACCGATGCCGAGCCCAGAATGTGGCCGGCGTCGATGTATGTGCACCGCACTCCCGGTACGACGTCGAAGGTCTTGTTGTACGGAATCCCGATCATCAGATCCTGCGTCCGCACTGCGTCCCGCATCGTGTACAACGGCTCCACGAACTCCTTGTGGTTCTTCGCCAGATGTTTGGCGTCGTTCTCCTGTATGTGCGCCGAGTCGGCCAGCATCACCGCACACAGGTCCCGAGTCGCCGACGTCGCGAATATGCTCTTGGAATAGCCCTTTCGAACCAGATATGGCAGCCGCCCGGAATGGTCGATGTGCGCATGCGACAACACCACGGCATCGATTTCCCGTATCGCCACGGGCAGCGTCTTGTTCTTCTCGGTCGATTCCCTCCGGTGCCCCTGGAACATTCCGCAGTCCAGAAGCACGACCTTGCCGTTCACGCGCAGAATGTGGCACGACCCGGTAACCTCCCGGGCTGCGCCGTAGAACTCGATTTCCATATTTAGTGGCTAGTTGTTACTAATTGGGGAATTGGTCAGCCCTCGGCTGACCTGCAGAAGATCAGAACCAGTTGGTCTTTGTCCTGACTTATGAGCGCGGGCTCCCAGCCGCCACGGATCCGCTCGTTGAGCAGATCTGTCAGGGTATCTTCATTCTCACGCGTGTGGCGCGTAAGCTTGACCACTACTGCCTGATATTCTTTCATGGGAATTATGGAGTTTTCGAACCTCACTATTATCCGTCACCCGCTGGTCCTCCACAAGCTCACGCTGCTTCGGGACAGACGTACACCCACCAAGATCTTCAAGGAATTGGTGGATGAGATAGCGACCCTGATGGCTTACGAAGCTACCAAGGATCTCGGTGTCGAGCCGAGGGAAGTGGATACACCCCTGGAGCACACGACGGGTCATCATATAAGTGGCAAGAAGCTGACGCTCGTTCCAATCCTGCGCGCCGGTCTGGGAATGGTTGAGGGAGTTCTCCGGCTCGTCCCATCAGCACGCGTGGGCCACATCGGCCTTTACCGGGATCACGAGACTCTCCAGCCGGTCGACTACTACTTCAAGATTCCCGGCGATGCCGCCGAGCGCGATTTCTTTCTCCTCGATCCGATGCTCGCAACCGGCGGGAGCGCAGTCGCCGCGGTCTCGTCACTCAAGAGGACCGGCGCAACACGTATTCGCTTCCTCTGCCTCGTCGCGGCACCGGAAGGCGTCCAGAAACTCCTCGACTCACATCCGGACGTGCAGGTCTACGCAGCGTCGCTCGATCGCGAGCTGAATTCCGTGGGTTACATACTTCCCGGTCTGGGCGACGCAGGAGACAGACTCTTCGGCACGCGCTGACCGCACGCCGAACCCAGCTGTACCAACGCCGATCCTAGGCAAACCACTCGCGAGGATCGGCTTGCTGTCGCCTCGCTGCCTCTATCACCCAGCGCTGCGCGACCGGATCGGTAATCTCGTCCGGTACCAGATCGAACCACGCATTCGCCTGCGTCAGGTCACCAATGCGACGCCACAGCTCTCCGACCAGATACACGAGAACTGCACGATCTTCACGTGGAACCGTATCGTAGAATTCCAGGGCCTGCTCGAATGACCAAGCCGCCAGCCGCCTGAAATACCGCTCTGCTTCGATGTCGCTTTCGTCCACGCAACACCAGGCGGCGCGCAGCCACAAGTCACCGATGTAACGCTGGTCGGCGCTCTGCCACTGCGCCACCTTGGCCGCGGCTTCGTACTTCTCCGATCCAGTCACCGCTCCATGAGCATGCGGCGATAGCTCGCTCCACACTCGCTCCCGCACGAGCGGGCTGATGTCGGTCTGATCGGTAAAATCTCGTTCCGCGCCCGAGTAGCCGCATCGGTCGCACATATGCACCTGATACGCCCATGGCTGCGCCCCGGCCGCACGTTCATGAAAATCCGTTCGCTTGCCACCAAACCAGTTGGTGGACACCACCGTCTCCGACGGAAACTCATGGCTACATGATGGACACCGCAGCTCGATCTTGCGCAATGCAGTCATAGGATCTTCGATCGCCTCCCCTGTGGGCACGTAAGGAATTTCTGTGCCAGGGCGCGGATTTGATCGTCACTGCCGCCAGCCGATACTCGACGGGACGATCGCCAGCTCGAGAATATTCGCCGAGTTGGCCGTTTACTCTTGTTGTGCATTTCCCAACGCGGTATTTTCTTGGCGCCGATGCTGATCAACTTGCTCCCCGATTTTTTCGCTGTCATAGACAGCTCAGATCGCGTCGCAGCTTATCTGCGCTACTTCGAAGCGCATCGCCGAATACTGGAGTCGTATTGGACGAACTACGTCCTCGATCCCGAAGGCCCGCACTTCCAGGAAGTAGTTCGAGCTACGACCCACGCCAATCGCGATGACCTCCGTGCCATGCTCGCACGCATCGATGTCGTCGCACTGGCTCGCCTCGCCGAAACCGAAAGCCGGCGAGTCCTCGAAGCCGACGTCGACACCGATGTCGTCCTGATGGTCGGTGTCGGTGCCGCGAACGCAGGTGAACTCGTCGTCGGTGGCCGCGGAATGGCATTCATCGCCCTCGAGCATTTCACCGGACAACCCAATCCCGATACGAGCGCTCTGGGTCTCGAGCCGGAGCTGATTCCCCTCTGGCTTGCACACGAGATCGCGCACGCAGTCCGGTACACGTCGCCCACCAGCCATAGTGAGATGCGCCAGCTCATCGCGGAAGCCGGTGGATACTACGACTACTGGGAAACCGGCCGACGCGCTTCGCTTCGCGAGCTCATAGTCAACGAAGGCCTCGCAGTGCAGACCAGCCGAATCGTCAGTCCCGGCCATGCAGCCTGGGAATACTTCGGCTACGCCCGCAAGGAATACGCTCGAGTACGCGAAGCAGAGCCCTTCATAATGCGCACCGTAGCCAAGCATTTCGACCGGGCGGGACTTGGTCTACGGCTGCGCTATCTATCCGGGGGAATGAGCGACGACGCACGTACCGTCGATCGTAACGTCATCCCCGAACGCAGTGGCTACTTCGTTGGAGCTCGCCTTACCGACGCAGCCGTCAACAGTCGCGGACTCGCATGGGCCATTCGCGCAGACGCTTCACAGATTGCGGCCGCGGCCGCAGGCCAGCAGTCGTCCGCCGCAAGCGCCTGACCTGATACCCATCATGGCAGCTCGGCTTGCATCGCTGCCACACTCCAGCGCCAACCCGCGGCGCTGATGTCCGACTTCCGCCCGCGTTCCAACTCCGAGATACTCGATGCGGCATTCGAGATCTACCGGCGCTATTTCACGGTCTTCATAGCGATCAACGTCCTGGCAGCGGTCCCCTGGGCTGTCTCATCCTATTTTGGCCAGACAGCGGTCTTGCTGCAGCAGACGGACGGGCTGTTCACATCCGCACTCATCCGCTTCGCTGGCGTCCTCATATCGCCTTTCACCGAGGGCGCAATCGCTTGCGCCACCTCGGCTGCATACCTCGGTAATCAGGTCGATTTCGAACAGTCCATGCGCGCAGCGTTCAGCCACCCCGGCAGACTGTTCATCGCCATGATCACCAAGTGGATCCTCATCGTCTTCGGTCTTGTCCTGTTCATAGCACCCGGACTCGTGGTCTTCAAACGCTACTTTGCGCTTCCCATGACCGTATTGTTCGAGGATAACAAGGTCGGTGACGCCATGTCGCGCTCGCGCGAGCTCGCCAACGGAAATGGCACTCGCGTATTCGCCCTGCTCGGCGGAGTCTTTCTCTTTGTGCTCATCGCAACGGGCATATTGCTGCAACTCGTTCAGGCTTTCGCACACAGCGCAGCAGCTACCGCTGTCGCTACTCTCGTGCTGACTACCGCGATATCGCCGTTCTCCAGCATCGTCGCGACTCTGCTGTACTATGACATCCGGATACGCAGAGAAGGCTATGACATCGAGCTCATGGCGCAGGCCCTCGGAGCACCGCAGTTGCATTCGGCATCCTGATTCAATATTAGTATCTATTAGATACTAATGGGTCCGCTCGATAACGCCGCCATCGCGGATACAGTCGCCGCTGTCTTCCGCAGCAGTACCTTCGCCGGCCGCGGCTCTGTTTCCATTAGCGAACTGATCGCACAATGGATATGGAATCTGGTTCTTCGTTTCTTTGGCTTTGCCCAGAGTCACCCGGCGGTCGGCATCGTGTTTCGCATCGCCCTCGGATTGGCCCTCCTGGCCATACTCGCTCGAATCGTGTATGGCCTCCTGCTGCGTTTCGCACCATCCACGATCGGATTGCGGAAGTCCGAGTTCAACCGGCGCACCGATTGGTGGACCACCGCACAATCGCTCGCCGCGCAGAACGACTATACAGGTGCAGCACACGCTCTCTATCTCGCGCTCATAGGGGCAGCCGCACGCCGCGGACTCGTGTCCCCCCATGAATCCAAGACCACAGGCGACTACCTGCGCGAGCTTCGCAGAAAACCAGACGCGATCGACCTGCCGCGCTTCACCGACTTCACTCGCTCGTACGAAACGGTGATCTACGGCATTGGCATCTGCGACAGAGATCGCTTCACCACGCTCAACGCGCTGGCAGGTAGCCTCCTGCAAGCTCTTCCATCGAAGTCCGTTGCAAATGCTGCCAATGAGTGATGCGCCATCCATCGCCGGATTCGAGGCACGAGCTGGCGGTAGTCTGTTTACACCTGCCCGCGTTCTCTCCGCCGTAGCAGTCCTGCTGGTCATCTTTGTCCTCTTCGCTCCACAGGAACGAGAAGATGTGGGAGCGGCGTACAGCTCCCAGGCGGTAGGAGCGGCTGGCGTCAGAGCGCTCTACGAGACACTGGGCCGGCTCGGCTTCGTCACGAGTCGCAACGAAAGGCCGCTCACTTCACCCTCCGCACTCGATTCGACTTCGGCTTACGCTCTAATACAACCCGCGCAACCGCTCACGACGATCGAGCAGGCGCAAATTCTGGCGGCAGTGCGTCGCGGTATGGTTCTCCTATTCACTCCTGACGACGACGAGCTGACCGATTCGCTGGGCTTCGAGCTGAATTCAGCACCGAGTGGATTCTACACATTGAGCCGAACAACCGTCGCCGGAGGCAATCCTCCGACGCCGGCAATACAGGATCCACGCGCCGCCTTTCAGGCTGCCTTTCCCGTATCTGTGACCGTCGCGTCCAAATCAAAGTCGGGCAACCAGACATTCCTCTGGCTCCAGTCATTACGCGACGGCGATGGCGCAAAAGCCGACTCGGCTCAGCGACCGGCATTGGTACTCGGCCGCAGACTTGGTCGGGGCTATGTCATCGCCGTCGCGCCGTCGGAGATCCTGATGAATCAGGTCATGCGTAACCCGCAGGCAGCCGTGGCAATCGTCCGCGCACTCCAATTCGCGAATGGCTCCAAATCTTCCCCGAAACTGCCTCTGAGCGTCGTCTTCGACGAATATCATCACGGCTTCGGAACCCACGCCGACATGCCAGCTGCCATCTCGCATGCGCTCGCTGATACTCCGCCAGGACGGGTAACGCTTGGGATCGTCGCCGCAGCCCTGGTGCTTCTCCTTGCGTTCGCCGTGCGACCCATTGCACCGGTACCGGTGTCTCCGATCTCGCGTCGCTCTCCGCTCGAGCACGTTGGCGCACTCGCGCATGCTTACTCGCAGGTCGATGCGCGTAGTCTCGGTACCGGCATGCTGGTCCGCGGCCTCAGGCGGCGCCATTCCCTTGGCTTGCCTCGATCGGTATCGAATTCGACTTATTTGTCGGCGTTACGGGACCGGCTACCGGCGACGTCCCCGGATATCGATCGC
>DATNCZ010000008.1:0-11014 GCA_035553335.1 Gemmatimonadaceae bacterium | reverse complement strand
CACGCAACAGTTGCAACCAACGGTGAGCACGAGATCTCCGCCGCGTTCGGTCGCGGACGAAAGCGCGTGACCGCCGACGGCGCGGAGGTGAAGCGCCTGAGTGCCGCGCTCGGCTCGCTTCCGGCCGTCGTGATATCGCCGCGCGATGTCGCGCTCGTGAGCGGATCGCCGAGCGAGCGACGGCGGTTTCTGGACGTCGCGCTAGCGCTCACTTCGCCGCGTTACCTCAACGCGTTGCAGCAGTACCGTGCGGCGCTCACGCAGCGCAACGCCGCGTTGAGAGGCGTTGCGCGCGGAGTCCAGTCCGATGAAAGCGTCGCTGCATGGGAGCCAGCACTTGCCGCGAGCGGTGCAGTGCTACTGGCTGAGCGAATCGCGTGGATGGATCAGCATGAGCGCGAGTACACGCGACTCACCGCCGCGATCGGCGAACCCGAGCCGATGACCATGCGCTACGTGACGTCGATCGCGAATCCGCGAGACGCTGCGGACGAATTGAGCGACACGCTCGCTCGCAAGCGCACGCTGGATATTCGCCGGGGATTGACGCACGCCGGGCCGCATCGGGACGACGTTGCGCTGCAGATCGGCGGGCATGATCTGCGCACTTTTGGCTCCGGCGGTCAGCAGCGCACCGCCGCCATCACGCTCCGATTGCTGGAGGCCGAGACACTCAAGGCGCATGCCGGCACCGATCCGCTGCTGCTTCTGGACGATCCGTTCGCGGAGCTGGACGTCCGTCGCAGCGCGCACATCCTCGCGTTGCTCCAGGAAGCTGTGACCGGGCAGACGATCCTGACCGTACCGCGCGCGGGCGACATACCGCCAAACCTGAGCAGACTGGCGCGATGGCACATAGCCGCCGGCGCGATCGCGTCCGAAGCCGCACCCGGAGGCGATAGTGTCCGATAAAAAACGCACTCCTGAACGGATCTCCGACGCACTCAGCTTCTACCTCAAGGAGGCCGGGCTGGACGTCCGCATGGTCCAGTCGGCAGTAGTTCCGGAGTGGGCCGAGCTGGTGGGGCGCGACATCGCCGCAGTGACCGAGCCGCTGTTCGTGACGCCCGACGGATCGCTGTTTGTGGCGGTCCGGACCAACGCCTGGATGACCGAGTTGCAGCTCATGGAGCCGCAGCTGGTGAGGGCTTTGAATACGGATCCCACGCGCCCGCGGGTCCGAAAGCTCCGCTTCCAGTTGGCGCGACCGGTCTGACGTTGCCAAGTTGTTGTCGCACAATGGCTTACAGCGTGCCACGACGCTTGCCAATGGGGTCCGTTCCAGTTATATTATAGAGTCTACGGCACCGTTTCATTCGGTATTTATTCGGTAGCCGTCCCACGCCAATTTTGGTCGCGTAAATGGCTGTCAAAGAAAAGATCGATCGCACGACTTCGCATTACGATGCGGAGAACATTCAGGTTCTCAAGGGGCTGGAGGCGGTTCGCAAGCGGCCCGGCATGTACATCGGATCGACATCCGCAACTGGTCTTCACCACCTCGTTTATGAGGTCGTCGACAACTCCATCGACGAAGCGCTCGCCGGACATGCGAGCGAGATCTCGGTCACGATCCACAAGGATGACTCGATCACCGTAGTCGATGACGGACGTGGAATTCCGGTCGACGTGCACCCGACCGAAGGCCTGCCCGGGGTCGAGCTCGCACTTACCGTGCTTCACGCCGGCGGCAAGTTCGACAAGAACAGCTACAAGGTTTCGGGCGGTCTGCACGGAGTCGGCGTTTCAGTCGTCAACGCGTTGTCGTCGCAGCTCAAGGTGTGGGTCCAGCGTGACGGCAAGATCTATTACATGGATTTCAACCGCGGCACGACCGTCACCAAGCTCAAGGTCGTCGGCACGGTTCCCAAGAACGACACCGGCACCAAGACCTGGTTCAAGCCGGATGAGTTGATATTCACCGACCTCGTTTACAAGTACGATACGCTTGCCAATCGCATGCGCGAGCTGGCGTACCTCAACAAGGGCGTCAGCATCACGCTGACGGACGAGCGCGTCGGGCAGGAGAAGTCGGAGACATTTCTCGCCCGCGGCGGTCTGCAGGAAATGGTCGGGTATCTCAACGCGCGCACCAAGCCGCTGCATCCCGAGGTCGTGTACATCGACACTACGCACGACGACATCGGGATCGAGATCGCGTTCCAGTACAACGACGGCTACAACGAGAACGTCTTCTCCTTCGTGAACAACATCAACACGCATGAAGGCGGAACTCACCTCACGGGCTTCAAGTCCGGCCTGACACGCGTCATCAACCAGTACCTGGGCCGCAGCAATCTCAACAAGAAGGACAAGGAGTCGACACTCTCCGGCGACGACGTGCGCGAGGGTCTCACGGCCGTCCTGTCCGTCAAGGTTCACGAGCCGCAGTTCGAAGGTCAGACCAAGACCAAGCTCGGCAACTCCGAAGTCGAAGGCGCCGTCAAGTCGGTGATGAACGACCTGCTCAACCGTTATCTCGACGAGCATCCGAAGGTCGCAAACATCATCATCGAGAAGGCGCTCTCCGCGTCGCGCGCTCGCGAAGCGGCGCGCAAGGCACGCGATCTCACGCGCAAGAAGAGTGCGCTCGACGTCGGCAACCTGCCCGGCAAGCTGGCCGATTGCTCGCTCAGCGATCCGGTTCTCTGCGAGCTGTATCTGGTCGAAGGTGATTCGGCAGGCGGCTCCGCGAAGATGGGCCGCAACCGCAACTTCCAGGCGATCCTTCCTTTGCGCGGCAAGATCATCAATGTCGAGAAGGCACGTATCGACAAGGTGCTCTCCAACGAAGAAATCCGCACGATCATCACCGCGATCGGAGCCGGCATCCGCGATGACTTCACGCTCGAATCGACGCGCTACCACAAGATCATTCTGATGGTGGATGCCGACGTCGACGGCGCGCACATCCGCACGCTGTTGCTGACCTTCCTCTTCCGGCAGATGCCGGAGCTCATCGAGGCCGGTTACATCTACCTCGCTCAGCCACCGCTCTATCGGGTCGCCAAGGGCAAGGAAGAGTACTACGCCTACGACGAGAAGGAGCGCGACGATCTCATCACGCGCCTTGGCGGCAACGACGGCAAGACGTCGGTCAACATCCAGCGCTACAAGGGACTCGGTGAGATGAACCCCGACCAGCTCTGGAAAACCACGATGGACCCCAACACGCGCACCCTGCTCAAGGTCGACATGCAGGACGCCGTGCAGGCCAACGAGATCTTCCAGACACTCATGGGAGATGACGTCGAGCCGCGCAGACAGTTCATCGAGGCAAACGCGAAGTTCGTGAGCAATCTGGACGTGTAGCACACGCCCATGAAGGCGAGTTGACGAACGAAAGAGCCCGGCAATCTTCCATCGATTGCCGGGCTCTTTCGTTACCTGCTTCACAGGATCGAGCGACGCGTCCTGCAGCAACGAATCGCCCCCACTCGCTTACTCCCGCTTTGTCTCGCCCCTGCTCCTCCGCCCTATACTCGGCGCGTATCACTCATCCGATTCGCCGCTGACGCGGCAGGAGTGTCACCAATGCACGTTGTAATTCGCCGAACGTTGCTCGCGGCGCAGTTGATCGCCGCCACGGTAATCGCTACGCCGGCTCATGCGCAGTCCAGCGCGTCGGGCTCGATCGCCATCACCGCCCAGGTCGTGGCACCGCTCCAGCTCATCGTAACACACGCACTCGATTTCGGCCGCATGCTCACGGCCACTACCAAGACCATCGCTCCGAGCGCGGCGACCGGGGGTCGCTTCGAGCTGATCGGCCAGGGAGGCTCCGCAGTCACCGTGACGCTGTCGATGCCGTCGCAACTCAACCCGCCGAGCGGTACCAACCTGCCGGTCACGAACTGGACCTACCTCCTCGGCGACAGCCCAACGCTGACCGGAACACCGGTCGCCTTCAACTCCGGTACGAGCGACCCGATCCCCGCGCACTTTCAGACGTTCGCCGGTACGACGAAGTTGTACTTCGGAATCGGTGCAACTGTGCAGGCCTCCGCAGCCCAACCCACGACGGCTTACACGGGCACCGGCCAGATTACGGTCGCGTATTCCGATCTGTGAGGCTGCGTCTCGTCGGTGGCCGAGCGGCCAAGACCGGAGTCGCGTGGTGCGCGCTCGGCAGGCTCGCCGGTGCGCAGGTTGCCGGAATAGGCGTCGATCCGCACATGGTCGTATTGACGCCGGCCCGTCCTGCCGGAGAGATAACGGTGCTGAACCCGCACGCAACGCGTGCGGAGTTCAGCGTCGATCTGCGCTTTGGTTACGCGACGACTGATTCCGCAGGACAGCTACGCGTCGAGTTGAACGACGAGCCGGATAACGCCAGCGCGGCCGGATGGATCGTTCCATATCCCAGTCGGTTTGTGCTGAAGCCTGGCGCGACGCGAACCGTTCGGCTCCTCGCGCGACCCCCAGCAATACTTGCCGACGGCGAGTACTGGGCACGCATCACCGTTCACGCGCGAGACGACGCACCGGCCATTTCGATCGATACGGCCGACACTACCGCACCGCGGCTGCATATCGCAATGGAGACCGCGACGGTTCTCCCGGTATTCTTCCGCAAGGGAATGGTGTCCACCGGAGTCGCGATCGGATCGGTAGAGGCCGTCGCACGACGCGGTGCGATCGACGTGCGCGCGACGCTCACGCGGAACGGCAACGGTGCATTCATCGGTGTCGCTCACCTCATCGTGCACGACTCGACGGGCCATCTCGTCGCAACCGCCGATCGTCAGATCGCGGTTTATCGCACCATGCGGCCGCGCTGGGCGATCCCGATCCCGCCCGAAGCCTCGCTCGATGGAAATTCCGTCGCACTGTCGCTTTCCACCGATCGGCACGACGTACCGCGCAGCGTACTGCTCCAGGCAAGCCCCGTTGCGGCCGTCTTTGTCGCAAGGAGACAGGAAGCGCCGTGACGTTGCTTATTGAAGCTTCTCGACACCACCCGACGTTATTCGATGCGACACCAGTGGCAGGACATCGACCGGCGCATCACCAATCGAGATCGCAGCGTCGAGCACGCTGCGTCCGATCGCCACGCCGGCATCGTCCGCTGCGTGAATGATTGCCATGACGTCGCCTTCCGTAACCGTCGAATTCGGCTTCACCATTATGTCGAAGCCGACCGCGGGATCGACGACGTCGTGCATTGCACGCCGCCCACCGCCGAGCGCGACCACGCCATGGCCAATCGCGCGCGGCTCCACGCGCTGCACGATTCCGTCGCACGATGCACGATACTCGGCACGAAGTGGCGACGACGGGAGCAGTGATACATCGTCGACGACGCGTGGATCGCCGCCCTGCGCCACGACTATGGCTCGGAAACGCTCCGCGGCCCTGCCGCTCGTGATTGCTTCGCGCATGCGCAGGTGAGCATCCTGATGCGTCGTTGCGACACCGGCGAGCAGCAACATCTCCGCGCCCAGCGCATACGTTACCGCGGCGAGATCCTCGGGCGGATGGCCGCGCAGAAACTCGATCGCCTCCCGTACCTCCATCGCGTTGCCGCACGCGTCGCCGAGCGGACGGTCCATCGCCGTGACGAGCGCTACCACCGGACAGCCGCGATCGGCGCCCAGCTGGATCATCGTCTTCGCCAGCTCGATCTCGCGATCCAGCTCGGGGAGAAACGCACCGCTCCCGCTTTTGATGTCGAGTACGAGACCTGTCAGACTCTCTGCGAGCTTCTTGCTCATTATGCTGGCCGAGATCAGCGGTATCGCCTCGACAGTTCCGGTTGCGTCGCGGAGCGCGTACAACTTCCTGTCCGCAGGGGCGATCTCACCGGTCTGCCCGATGAGCGCGCAGCCGATGCGGTCGAGCTGCGCACGTGCGGCGGCAAGCGACAGGTCGGTCCGAAATCCGGGGATCGATTCCAGCTTGTCCAGCGTACCGCCCGTGTGACCGAGCCCGCGCCCCGACATCATCGGCACCGCGACGCCAAGCTCGGCTATCAGGGGCGCGAGCACGAGCGAAACCTTGTCGCCAACGCCCCCGGTGGAATGCTTGTCGAGACGAGGGATGGTCATTCCCGACAGATCCAGCCTGGCGCCGCTACTGAGCATCGCATCGGTCAGCGCTTCGGTTTCGGTACGAGTCATGCCGCGAAAGTAGACCGCCATCAACAGGGCCGACATCTGATAATCCGGCACGTCGCCTGCCGAATACGCATGAATGAGCTCGCGCCATTCGGACGACGTAAGTTTGTCGCCGTCGCGCTTGCGCTCGATAAGCCGTGGAACGATCATCGGGGTATTCTAAGCAACGTTTACGCTCTTGGAGATGCCAATCATGGTTCGTAAGCTTGCGGCTACTGGATTGATCGCACTGTCCCTGGCCATCCCGGGACTTTCAGCCGGCGCCCAATCTGCGGTTGCGTGGGTGGCTCGTGGCGATTCGGCCTACGATGCGCGCAACGCGACTGCGGCACTGGAAGCGTATCAAAAAGCGCTCGCAATCGACCCGAACAACTATGACGCGTCGTGGCGCGCAGCTCGCTCGCAGGTGGACCTCGCGCTGGGCGAATCAGACGCGGGCAAGCGGAGCGCGATGTACAAGGCGGCACAGGACGAGGCGGCTCATGCCATTCAGGTCAACCCCTCCGGAGCAGATGGCCACTTCGTATCCGCCGAAGCGCTTGGACGCATGGCGCTCACGCTTGGCGCCCGCGATCGCGTGAAATACGCAGGCAAGGTGCGGGACCAGGCACTCGAGTGTCTCAGGATCGAGCCGAAGCATGCCGGATGCCTGCACGTGATGGGCGTATGGAACGCCGAAGTAATGCGGCTCAACGGCTTCACACGCTTGATCGCGCGCAACTTCCTCGGAGGCCAGGTGTTCAGCCAGGCAAGCTGGGCCAACGCGCGGAGCTACCTGGAGCAGGCCGTGACCAACGATCCACGCCGGATCGTGCATCGCCTGGACCTCGCAAAGGTGTACGTCGACATGGGTCTCCCTTCACTCGCGAAAACGGAATATCAGGCCGTCCTGTCTGGCGAGCTTGTCGACTACAACGACCCGAAGTACAAGGCCGAAGCGGCAGAGGCGTTGAAAAAGTTGCAGTGAGGCGGCTGGTGCTGCGGAACAGGGCGGCCCGTCGATGGCCGCGAAAGCGGAAACGCGTCCGCCCCGCTTGCCGCTCGCTGAAACCGCCTTATGCGACGTCGGCCGGACGACGCTGGCCGGCGCGCGTCCGCGCTGCCCTGTTCAACTCCTTGCCAAGTTGCTCCCACGGGCTGCGGCGCCATGGCCGGCGACGCCGGAGCTCCCGGCTCAGGGCCAGCCTGGTATGGGCTCCCGACTGCGGAGCGACCAGAAGTGCGATGCCGGCGCCGAGCACCACGCCAGCGGCAACCCCCGCAGCGACCAAGGCGACCGAGCGCCAGTCGGCTTCGCGCTTGAATGGCCGGCCGCGTGGAATATTGGTGCCGTCAGCCCCATTTCTGCGGCTGAGTTTGGGCCTCCAGAAGCGCCGGGCAGGTGCGCCAAATGTTTCTTCGGGTGAATCGTGTATGGTATCCATTAGTCTTGTGAGAACTGAAGCTGGTAAGAATCTTGCTTGAGACGGCGTGCAATACCCGTGCGAGGAGTGGATGAGCGAATCTGGAAAGTTAGTGTTACTCGTAGAAGACAACGAAGACAACCGGATCGTCTACTCGACGATTCTCAAGCACTTCGGCTATAGTGTCATCGAGGCGTTGAACGGAGAGGAGGGCATCGCAAAGGCGCGAGGCCAGCAACCCGATCTGGTCCTGATGGACATTTCCATACCCGTAATCGACGGTTGGGAGGCCACGCAGGTGCTGAAGCACGACCCCGCGACCAGGCACATCCCCATCATCGCGCTCACAGCTCACGCGCTGGCTTCTGACCGCGAGAAGGCGATGGAAGTTGGATGCGATGGCTATCTCGCCAAGCCCTGTGAGCCTCGCGCCGTTGTCGCCGAAGTTCAGCGCTTCCTTGGTCGGCCTGATGCCGGATGAGCAGACCAAGCGCATCCTCGTCGTAGACGACCACCCGGATAACATTCAGTTGTTGCGCGCGCGGTTGGAAGCGCGCGGGTACATAGTCGAAGAGGCCGCCGACGGAGAGGCGGCGCTGGCACGGGTATACACCGCGCCACCGCCAGACCTGATACTGCTCGACGTCATGATGCCAAAGATCGATGGCTTCGAAGTCGCTCGCCGGATAAAGAGCGACGAATCCCTCCCCTTCATTCCGGTAATCATGCAAACCGCTCTCGATTCCACCGAGAGCATGGTGCAGGGCTTCGAGGCGGGCGCTGACGACTACATCGCGAAGCCGGTCAATTTTCGTGAGCTGGACGCGCGCGTGCGATCGCTGCTTCGGATCCAGACGCTCCAGTCGGCGCTGCAGCAGCGCGAGCGCGAGCTGTCCGCCGCGAACGCACAATTGCTCGTGCTGTCCAGCACCGACGTGCTCACCGGCGTTGCGAATCGTCGCGCACTCGAGGAACGGCTGCATGACATGTGGGAGCATTCACAGCGCCTTCACGAGCCTCTCTCCCTCGTGATGTGCGACATCGATCACTTCAAGCGGGTGAACGACGAGTACGGACATCAGGTCGGCGACGTCGTGCTCCAGCAGTTCGCGCACCTGCTGGTGAGCGAGGCGCGCGAGGTGGACAGGGTGGGCCGCTACGGTGGTGAGGAATTTGTACTGCTGCTCCCTGGCACCGTCCTCGATGCGGCAGTAACATTCGCCGAACGCATTCGGGAATGCGTGGAGAAACGCGAGTTCACCTACGGTGATGGACAGACGTTGCACCGCACGATGAGTTGTGGCGTTGCTGCATGGCCACACCCGCTCATCGCCGATCAGGAGGCGCTCATCAAGGCCGCTGACGACGCACTGTACGTCGCGAAGGAAACCGGAAGGAACCGCGTAGTGCGATTCGACAGCCGCGAATTCAATGAGCATATCTCGAAAAACGGAACGACAGACCGGCCAAGCTAGCAAGGGCGAGGATTCTCCATCCGCCCGCGCCGAGTCGCTGCGTGAGATCCTCAACCGGGCGTCGCACGAGTACTACGTGCTCGACAAGCCCAAGCTCAGCGATGCCGAATACGACCGGCTGTTTCGCGAGCTCCAGCAGATCGAAGCCGCGTACCCGGAGCTGCGCAGCGCCGATTCGCCGACGCGTCGCGTGGGTGCGGAAGTGCAGAGCGCGCTCGTCAAGCACACGCACGCGGTTCCAATGCTTTCGCTCGCCAACGCGTTCGACGATGACGAGCTGCGCGCGTGGGAGGACCGCCTCATCCGCATCGCGGGCGACGACATCGCACTAGCGGGCTATTCGGCAGAGCCCAAGATCGACGGCGCAGCGGTGAGTCTTACGTACGAGGATGGGGTACTCGTCGTCGGTGCGACGCGCGGCAACGGAACCAT
Organism: Gemmatimonadaceae bacterium; assembly: GCA_035553335.1. GTDB lineage: Bacteria > Gemmatimonadota > Gemmatimonadetes > Gemmatimonadales > Gemmatimonadaceae > Fen-1247. The sequence goes on along the minus strand of DATNCZ010000008.1, from coordinate 1,588 downwards.
AGGCGAGGACGTCACCGCCAACATTCGCACCGTACGCGACGTGCCGCTTCGTCTTACCAACGCGCCGCGTGGCCGCGTCGAGATTCGCGGCGAGATCTACTTTCCATTCGATCAGTTCGAGCGCATGAACGAGGCGCGGGTCGCTGCGGGAGAACCGGTATTCGCAAACCCGCGCAACGCATCCGCCGGCAGCCTCAGGCAGCTCGATCCAGCCATCACCGCATCGCGCCCGCTTCGGTTCTTTGGCTACGCCGTCGCATTCGACGACCCGGCGAAGCTTCCCTTCAAGACCCAATCCGAGCTGCTAGGTGCGCTGCGATCGTGGGGCATTCCAGTTGCGCCGCACGCATTGCGCTGCCGCACGATGGAAGAAGTAACGGCCTGGGCACATCGCGTCGAACACGAGCTGCGCGCCGAGCTCAATTTCGCGATCGACGGCGGCGTCGTGAAGGTCGATTCGCTTCGGTTGCAGGACGACCTCGGCGTTGTCGGCGGACGGGAGCCGCGCTGGGCGATCGCGCGGAAGTTTGCACCGGACATTGCGGAGACACGTCTCACTGCGATCGAAGTCAACGTAGGACGCACAGGTCAATTGAATCCGTACGCAGTTCTCGAAGCTGTGGAGATCGGGGGCACCACCGTGCGACTCGCTACGCTGCACAACGAGCAACTCATTCGCGACAAGGACCTGCGCGTGGGTGACGTCGTTCAGGTCAAGCGCGCCGGCGACGTTATTCCACAGGTGATCGGCCCCGTGCCGGAGCGACGCTCCGGAAGCGAGCGCGAGTGGCGCATGCCTTCACGCTGTCCGATCTGCAACACCCCTGTACAGCGTGATGCCGATCTCGCCGCCATCTATTGCCCCAACGTCGCCTGTCCGGGCCGGCAGCTCGAGGCAATCGTTTATTTCGCCTCGCGCGGTGCAATGGACATTCGCGGTCTCTCATACGCGCGCATCGAGCAATTGCTGGACGCGAATCTCGTACACGATGTCGCCGATCTCTACAGCCTCGGCGTCGACGACCTCCTCGCACTGGACGGTTATCAGAAGAAAAGCGCGACGTCACTGATAGGAGCGATCTCGGCATCCAGATCACAACCACTGTCGCGTCTTCTCACTGGCCTCGGTATTCCGCACGTTGGCGAGACTGCGGCGCGTCTGCTGGCCCGGCACTTCGGTTCGTTGAAGGCGTTATCGTCAGCCAGCGCCGAGCAGATCGAGGCCATTCGCGGACTTGGAGACGTGATCGCCCAGTCGGTGGCGAGCTTCTTTCACGATCCATCCGTCCGGTCGTTGATGACGAGGCTCGAGCGTGCTGGAGTGAAGCTGGATGAACCGACCCACGTGGCCGCCTCCGGCGCGCTTACGGGTCAGACAGTGGTGATCACAGGCACACTTCCGACGCTGTCACGGTCCCAGGCCGCGGCTCTGATCGAGGAAAACGGGGGCCGAGTGACCAGCTCGGTTTCCAAGGCGACGACGTTCGTGCTTGCAGGGACGGAGCCGGGAAGCAAATTAGACAAGGCCAATGCGCTCGGCGTTCCGATAATAGACGAGAGCGAGCTGTTCAACCGGATCGGGCAATAG
>DATNCZ010000007.1:0-9277 GCA_035553335.1 Gemmatimonadaceae bacterium | reverse complement strand
AGGTCGAATCGAGCGCGGAAGATTTCACGACGCTACTCGACACGTTCCCGATCCGAGCGATCAGAGTCGCACGTACGTGTCAAGCACGGATCCGTGGCATCGCGAAGTCGACCGAGATGAGGGAACCGAGCAGCCTGGCATCGATCTCATGTTCGCGAGTGGGATCACGCGCGGATTACCGATGCTCACACCTGTCGGCGTGCTGTACGATACACCGGCGAATGCAGCTGCGCTGCTTCGCTATGTGCGCAGGCGAGGCTACCCGATCCCGCGCATCGAGCTGGGCGAGGAACCCGACGGTCAGTTCGTATCACCACTCGACTTTGCCGCACTGTACGCGCAGGTCGCCGACTCGTTACGCGCCGTCGATCCGAACATCGTACTCGGCGGCCCGTCGCTGCAGGATGCGCGCACCAAGGTCATGATGGCGTGGAAGGAAAGCGATTCGGACGAGCGGTCATGGCTGGCTCGTTTCGTCGCGGCTCTCAGGACGCACGCGCATGCGCGCGACCTCGGCTTCGTTTCGTTCGAGTTCTATCCATTCGATGACGCGTGCTCCGGAAGCGCACCGCAGCTCGCGCAGGTGGCGCGAAAGATACGCAGCGCTGTCGCGCAGTTTCGAAGCGACGGCGTACCCCAGGACGTTCCGCTATTGATGACCGAATACGGCTACTCGCCGTTCTCGACGGCATCCGAGATGAATCGCGCTGGCGCGCTTCTCAACACGATAGCGGTCGCCGAGTTCCTCGCTGACGGCGGCTCACAGGCATTCTTCTATGGAACGGAGCCGAGCAGTCTCGATCGTGGTGCCGCGTGTGATAGCTGGGGAGACAACACGCTGTTTGTCGCGGACGACGACCGCCACATCCTCGCGAAGAACTCGACCTATCATGCGGCGCACATGCTCACAACCCTGTGGGCGGACTCGGCTGGCGGCCGACATACGGTGCTCGCGACGAAGGTGACGGCGAAGGCGTCCGGTACTGCGCCACCCATCGCTTCCTACACGGTGCGTCGTCCTGATGGACGGATCGCGGTGCTGATCGCGAATCGCGATCCCGCTAATTCATGGACCGCCGTCATTCGCGGAGTCGGCGACGCGCACGCGACATTCGACGTATGGCGATTCTCCGCCGCGGAATACACGTGGCATCCGAATGGCGCGGACGGATTCGCGAAGCCCAATACAGGACCGCTGAAGATGAGCGTCAGCGCGGGTGAGACGCTGACGTTGCCGCCGTATTCGATTGTAGTGGTGCGTCAGCGCTGAGCCGACGCGCTACTCCATGTCGAATTCGCGTGCAAAGGCGACGGCAAAGACAAACGTCTTTGCGCGGTTGCGGCTTTCCATCGCGTCGGCGACACGTTCGAGGCGGGCAGGAACCGACATGATCTTCTCCTGCGCCTTTTTGCCCATCTCGTTGAGCCCCTCGATCGCGTCGATGGCCCAGTAGCGGATCTGCTCTTCGACGATCTTGAGATAGTCGCGCGGTCCGTAGATCCCGGCTCGCCGAATGACATCCGCCATCTCGCGGAAGTGCGGCATGTTCACCCCGGGCATGTCGATGGACGGCATGATTGCGGCAGCCGACTCGAGCGCACGATTGGGGTCGCGGGCGAGCACTTCCTGAAAGACATTGCGGTAGAACACGTAGTGCCGGGCTTCTTCCTTCGCCACGTTCGCCAGAACTGTGCCGATCATGGGCTCGCATTCGCTTGCCAGCTTGCCGGTGTTGGAGTGACTGACCTGTGTCGCGCGCTCCTGGAGCGTGGTGTACACGAAAACGCGATACGGATCCTTGTCCCACGTCGGCTCGAAGCCGGACTTGAGATACTCGAACTGCATCCGCTCGAGCACCGGATTGTCCAGCACCTGGCTGTCGCGCGAATAGTCGTGAAGTACCGCGCCGTGCCGATCTTCTTCAGCGGTCCACAGATTGGTCCATTTGGACCAGAATGTATCACCGCCGAGGTATGCGGCGAGGAGACGGTGAAAGTGCGGCAGTCCCTCTTCAGTGAGAAGATTGAGGGCCAGTGCGACCCGCGCTGGCGTACTGATTCCCTCGGCGCGGCGCCGGAGGTCCCGGATATGCTTGTCCGGGTCCGTGTCGGGGGCCGCGGACAGCAGCTCGCTCGGAAACCAGAGTATCCGCTTGGACTCATGAGCCACCATGAGCTGGCGCACCTCGTCCTCGAGATCGGCCAGAACCTCTACTTTGGCCAGCGTCTCTGCCTCTGACATGTTCATGCTGGGTTGGTGCTCATGACTGGAAGTTACAAGAAAGCAGACTTGATGCCAATTCGGCAGAATTACGTATAATGCGGTAACAGGGCCACAGGGCAGCGATCGCAGTCACTCATGGAGCGTTCAATCACGCGTTTAGCGCGATTGGCCGGTATTCCGCTAACTTTCAGGATTGCCCTAAAAAAACGGACTTCGCGTGTCATTTAGCAGTTTCAAGCTGGACCCCAATCTTCTCAAAGGCCTTAAGGAACTGGGCTTCGTTCGTCCAACGCCGATTCAGATGGACGCCATACCGCCCGCGATGGATGGGCGCGACGTGCTTGCGTGCGCCGCGACCGGAAGCGGAAAGACGGCGGCGTTCCTGCTTCCAATACTTCACAAGCTGATCGAGCGGCCGCGCGGAACTACGCGCGCACTCATCGTCACGCCCACGCGCGAGCTTGCGGCGCAGATCGCGGAGCATCTCAATGAGATCGCCGTTCATACACCGATAACGAGTGCAGCGATATTTGGCGGCGTCGGCATGTCACCGCAGGAACATGCATTCCGGAGCGGCGTGGATGTGCTCGTTGCGACGCCCGGGCGGCTGCTGGATCACCTGCGGCATCCGTACGCGAAGCTCGACCGGCTGGAGTTCCTGGTTCTGGACGAAGCCGATCGCATGCTGGACATGGGCTTCCTTCCGGAGATCCGGAAGCTTCTGCGCCTGCTTCCGGCACGACGCCAGACGCTCTTCTTCAGCGCGACGATGCCGCCTCCGATCGCGGCGCTCACGCGCGAGATGTTGACCAACCCGGCAATGCTCCGCATAGAGCGAAACGCGGCGCCGCCGACTGGAATCACGCAGGCCGTTTATCCCATCTCGCAGGAGCTCAAGGCTCCGCTGTTCCTCGCGCTGCTGAACCGTGGCGAGATGAAGCAGGCGCTCGTGTTCACGCGCACCAAGCATCGCGCCAACCGTCTCGCGGACTTTCTCGTGAGAAACGGTGTCAAGGCCGATCGCATTCATGGCAACAGGTCGCAGACTCAACGCACGGCGGCACTCGCCGGATTCAAGAACGGCACCTACAAAGTGCTCGTCGCGACGGATATCGCGGCACGCGGAATCGACGTCGAAGAGCTGGGTCACGTAGTCAATTTCGATGTGCCACTGGTCGCGGAAGATTACATCCACAGAGTCGGCCGTACCGGGCGCGCGGATGCGACGGGTGAAGCATTCACCTTCGTGGCACCGGACGAGGAAGGCGATCTTCGCACGATCGAGAAGGCAGTGGGCAAGCGGCTGCCACGTGTGACCGTACCGGATTTCGATTACGATGCGCGTCCCACGCAGAAGCTCGAGGTACCGCGCGGCGAGCGCATCGCGGCGATCCGCGCAAAGAAAGCCGAGGATCGTGCGCGCGCCGCTGCCAAGGCGGCGCGGCGTTCGACGGGCGGCGCCGGACAGTCCGGACCATCCGGCGGCCGGGGTAGGCCTTCCAAACCGGCTCGTCCGGGAGTGCCTGGCACCAATCGGCCGAAAGCCGGAAGTTCTCCGCGGCGTCCCGGCGGCGACAAAGGCCGCGCACGGTAAGCCCTCGTAACGGGCCGGCCAGCTGCCGGGCCCTCAATTCGTAAGGGAAGGAGAAAGACGCTATGAAGATGGAGCAGTCGACAGTACCCGCCATCCTCCTGGCACTGGGAGTAGCGATCGGCGGCCTTCTGATAGGAAATGGTTTCGCACGGGGTCGCTCCGCCGACCGGTTCGTAACCGTGAAGGGCGTCGCGGAGCGCGACGTCCAGGCCGACCTCGCCATCTGGCCGTTGCGAGTGGTAGCCGCGGATAACGACCTGACCGTTGCGCATACCAGGCTGCAGACGAGCGTTCAGAAGATCATGCAGTTTCTTGCGGCGCAGAAGATCGATACGACTCAGGCGACGCTCGCGAATTTCCAGGTATCGGACGCGTTCACCAATCAGTACGGCGGAAGCGATCGCGCGCCGACGCGCTACGTGATCCACCAAACGATCGTGGTGCGCTCGAACGATCCGGCGACGGTTCTTGCAGCGAGCCAGCATGTAGCGGAGCTGGTCAATTCGGGCGTGGTGCTGTCCTCGGGCGGCGAGTATGGAAACGGCGGCCCGACCTTCGTCTTCACCGGTCTCAACAAGCTCAAGCCGGCGATGATCGGCGAGGCCACGGCGCGAGCGCGCGAAGCCGCCGCCAAGTTCGCCACCGACTCCAGGAGCGAGCTCGGCGGCATTCGTCAGGCGAGTCAGGGAGTGTTCGAGATCCTCCCGCGCGATCAGGCCCAGGGAATCACTGAAGAGAGCCAGGTCGCGAAGACGGTCCGCGTGGTTTCGACCGTGGATTATTTCCTGAAGAACTGAGTGCGTCCGGGCCCGGACGTCAGCGTTCGCCGGGGTGACGACGTTCGCAGCGATGGCGGCCCGCGTTGCGCGCTTCCGGCCCGAGCCCTCACACCGTCTCTAGTACCGATCTTGCAATACGGACGTTTTCAATCCAGCCCAACCTGAGCCGGCCCGACTTGTCGCGAGCATTTGTCAACGAAGATGCAGGTGGAACCGTACCGCGCCGCAATTACGCACTCCCCGAGCGTGACGATCCCACGTTCGACGCAGCTGCCGCGACCGCTCTGCTCGAAGCGGCGCGAGCCGGCGAGACTGCGAGCGCGGAGGAAGCGACGGGATACTACTGGGGGGAGCCCAGGTTGCACGAACACGTTCGCCGGATTCGTGACAGAGCGGAAGCTGCAAACGACGACCGCCTGGTGCAGCTGGCAGACCGCTTTCTACGATAGCTCCACAGCGAACCAATTGCGCCCATGACCCTCGTTACCCGGATTGCTGCATGAACGCGAGGCCGACGCTGTGGCTTGCTGCTCTTACCGACTACGTGTTGCCACTTGCGCTCGTGTCGGAGTTCGGACGCAACGCGTGGCCGCAACGCGACAAACAGCGCCACAGGGCGCTCCAGGCGGTTGCAAACTCGCTGTGCAACGTGGTTGCTGTGGATCGGCGGTATCCCAACGAGGTGCGGCTCAATCATCCGCAGGGCGGGCTGCTCGTTCTCGATGTCCTCGCGCGCCGCTGCATGCTCAACGACGCCGACGTGACCGCGATCGGGCTGGTCGACCGTCTCGCGCTCTGGCTGCATGCGCAGCTCGACAGTGCGCGTATTCCGGAAGACCGGATCTGCGGCGTCCGGCTCGAGATGGAGTACACAGCGGCCGAGCGGACATACCTTGCGAGCGGGCGCGTGTGGGAGATGCAATTCTCGCTGCGATCGGAAGTCGTTACCTTGGACCAGAGCTACGTCGGCACCGCGCCGCCGTGCACGGCCGCGGTGCCGTATGGCGTCGGGGCGCTGACAGGCTGGTAACCCAACCCAACTGACAGGGAACTGATGACGACTCAGGTGCTCTCCCATCCCGGCGCCGACGAATACGCGCCCTACTACAACACTTACATAGCGCCCGTTGCGGGCACGAACGCACTCGAGACTCTCGTGACCCAGATCGGAGCTCTTGATCCGCTCCGGTCGCTCGGCGACGCGCAGACGCTGCACCGCTATGCGCCGGACAAGTGGAGCGTGAAGGAAGCTGTCGGCCACATCACGGACGCCGAGCGAATCTTCGCGTGCCGGATGCTCCGCATCGCGCGCGGCGACAAGACGCCGCTGCCGGGCTTCGACCAGCAGCCATACGTCGATGCAGCGCATTTCGACAGTCTGCCGATCGGCACTCTCGTCGATTCGTTTCGCGCAACTCGCGCAGCAACGATCGCTCTCACAAAGGAGATCGACCGTGACGCGTGGCTGCGGACGGGGACAGCCAGCGGATTCACGGTGAGTGCGCGGGCGCTGGCGTACATCATCACCGGCCACGCCACGCATCACATCGGAATACTGAGAGATCGCTACGGGATGCCGGTGTAGCTCGCGGGAAACGCGTGACGCTACCTGTAGTACTCGACTTTGTAGGCGTATCGGTGTTCGCTGTCAGCGGCGCCCTTGCCGCTGGGCGAAAGCAGCTCGATCTACTGGGCGTGGTGGTGCTCGCGCTCGTCACTGCGATCGGCGGCGGCACCATTCGCGACGTGCTGCTGGATCGCAGCCCGATTTTCTGGCTCGCCAACGGGTCTTACATTCTGGTGATCGCCGCATCGGCGTTGCTTACAGTCGCGTACGCGCGCTGGCGGCGGCCACCCCGGTCGGCACTTCTCGTCGCCGATGCGCTCGGGCTCGCGCTGTTCAGTATTACCGGAGCCCAGATCGCCGAGCGATCGGGGCTTCCGCCGGTGAGCTGCGTAGTGCTCGGCACCATCACCGGATCGGCCGGCGGAATCGTCCGCGACGTTCTGAGTGCCGAGATCCCGCTGGTGCTCAAGCGCGGAAACCTGTACGCGACCGCCGCGATCGCCGGCACGGCAACCTACGTCGTGCTCGAGGCTCTGAGCGTCCCGCGCCCCATTCCGTCGTTCGCCGGAATGGCGGTGATCGCGGGGGTACGTCTAGCGGCAATCCTCTGGGGGCTGCAGCTTCCCGTGTTCGAGCTCGACTCTTCGGCGGAGAAGCGTTAGACAATTCTCCGTCGCAACTCTGTCAGGAGAATGAGATGTCGATTGCCGGAAGCGTGCTTCCAGAGTTCGATCAGGAGATGGCGACAACACGCACGATGCTCGAACGCGTGCCCGAAACTCGCGCGCAGTGGACACCGCACATCAAGTCACGGACTCTGGGCCAGCTCGCGTCGCACATCGGCAATCTGCCGCGGCTCGGTCTCATAGCGATGGAAGCGGACGAGCTGGACCTGAACGAGACGGGGAGCGGCAGAACTCCGGAATTCGAATCAACGGCAAATCTGATTCGCACTTTCGACGAGAACGTGCGGCGTGCCCGCGCGGCGATCGAGTCGGCTTCGGATTCCGACATGATGGAGCCGTGGACGCTCCGGCGGGCGGGCCGGACAGTCTGGACCCTGCCCCGGGCCGCCGTTCTGAGGTCGTTCATCCTGAGCCACATGATCCACCACCGTGGCCAGCTGAGCGTCTATCTCCGCCTCAACGACGTCCCCTTACCATCTGTTTACGGGCCTTCGGCCGATACAAAGGTATAGCGTATCCCTGGCGGTGACCTCGACGGCCGAGGCACGTCTATAACTGGGCTGCCTCCTGAGCCCCATCGAGCGAAAGAACCTTTGCACGGAGCGAGCGATGCACGTCAATCCGAATGACAATCGCGGCCGCTGGATCATCATAGGCGGTGCCATGGGCGCCACCTTCGCCGCCAACACGCACCATCTCCCGATCGCTCTCGCGCTCGGAATCGCGGCCGGAATGACCATCGGCACGCTGATCAACCGGATGGCGCCGAACAGGGGCGGCAAGTAGGAGGCACTTCCCCGCACTGCATGCCAGCTGGACAGCCCCAGCGTCGCCAGCGAAGTTACGATCATGCTGGGCGACCTCGTTGAAAGGTGGCGCGTACAGGCGATGCGCGCGTTGCAGGGTTGGGCCACAGAGAAACGCACCCTGCGCGGTCTCCCGGTCACGCTCATCAACACGCGTCCCGACATCGACTCCGAGCTCGTGTTCAGACGACTGGACACCGCGCTGGGGCTCATCCAGCAATACCGGCCCGCCACTTTCGCACAGCTGACGCAGGACTTTTCCCGCATCCACGTCGTGCGTTACCCTTGCCGCGCGGCGTTCTATCCCGATTCGCGCACCTGCCTGGTCGAGCTCACCTTCAGCGTGAATCCGGAATTCACCGAAGCGCAGATTGCATCGTCGATCGTGCACGAGGGGATGCACGCGCACGTGTTCGCGACGGGAAAGTCCGATCCCGCTGAACGACCGGACGAAGAGAGGCTGTGCAGGCAGGCCGAGCTCGAGTTCGGATTGGCGATTCCGAACGGCGAAGCGATAGTTCGGCGCGCGACCGAATCGCTGCAACTTGATGACGCGGATGTCGCCCCCGTGATCGACTGGCAACAGGCGCAACAGGCAATCGCGGAGGTGGATGCGCGCGCGACATCGCGTGGGCGAGATGAGGGGAACCCGTCATCCCAGTCGTGATTCCTCCGCTGCATTCGCTGCTGCTCTTCATGGCGGCCGGCCTGGCTCTCAATGTGACACCCGGACCGGACATGCTTTACGTCGCGGCGCGCAGCACCAGCGAAGGGCGCGCCGCCGGCATCGTTTCGTCGCTCGGCATCGCGACAGGCACACTGTTTCACATTACCGCGGTCGCACTCGGCCTTGCCGCCCTGCTCGCTGCGGTGCCGATCGCATATACGGCGGTGCGCATCGGCGGCGCGATCTACCTCATGTACCTGGGTGTGCGCGCATTCGCGAAGCACGCACCGGCCGCAACACGACAGGTCGCGCGCGCATCTCTCGCGACGATCTTTCGTCAGGGTGCGATCACCAATATTCTGAATCCGAAGGTCGCGCTCTTCTTCCTCGCGTTCCTGCCGCAGTTCGTCGACCCCGCGCGCGGAAGTGCGGCTGCCCAGATCGTCGTGCTCGGCCTGATCTTCGACACGTCCGGGACAGCGGTCAACGCAATCGTCGCGCTCGGCGCAAGTCACGCTGCGGAACGCGTGCGCGCCAACAGCAGGTCGGCCGATATACTGCGCAAGATCACGGGCGTGATATTCATCGGACTCGGACTTCGGATCGCGCTGGCAAGCCGGCGCTGAGCGGCAGCCGGATCCACAGATCATCAATTAAACTGATCGAATGGCTTACCAGATAAGGCATGCGAGCCGCGACGACGTCGCACAGCTGGCCCAGCTTCGCTACGACTTTCGCTCCAATCTCTCGGCGCCCATCGAGGATGAGCCGGATTTTATCGAGCGCTGCCGGTCGTGGATGATGGAGCGGCTGGGTGATGGTCGCTGGTATTGCTGGGTCGCTGAAGATGCCGACCAGCTGATCGGAAACGTCTGGATTCAGTTAGTTGAAAAGATCCCGACTCCGACCGACGAGCCGGAAGAACATGCGTATCTAACCAACTTCTTCGTACTG
>DATNCZ010000006.1:0-13917 GCA_035553335.1 Gemmatimonadaceae bacterium | reverse complement strand
GCGGTTGCCTATCACGCCGACCAGCCCGTGGCGTGCGGTTGCGGCTTCTTTTGGAATGGTGAATTCGAGATTACTTGGGCATCGGCGCTCCGCTCGCACAGCAAGATGGCGCCCAATATGCTCGTGTACTGGGAGCTGATGGAACGGTCAATCGCCGCGGGGGCGCGGGTATTCAACTTCGGTCGGTGCAGCCCGGACAGCGGCACGTTCAAGTTCAAGATGCAGTGGGGCGGGCGAGCGGAGCAGCTGTGGTGGTATCAGCGCGCGCGCGAGTCCGGCGAGCCCGGTGAAATTGCGACACCTTCGCCGGATTCTGGGGTGTTCGCCCTGGCGACGCGAGTATGGCAGAAACTACCGGTCGGACTGGCGACGACCCTCGGGCCACGGATCGTGCGGTTCATACCGTGAGGCTGCGGCAACAGCTTCCGATTGCACCGACGATTTCGCTGACCGATGTCGCAGCCGCGGTCGTCGACGTGATGCGTCGCTCGAACGGCTCCTGGCTTGGTGCGCATGCACTGCTGCGGAAGGAGTTTGGCGCGGACCAAGCCATGCTCACAGACAGTGGGACGTCCGCCTTAGTATTGGCCATGCGACTGGCGGTCCCCGGTGGGGGAACGATCGGGTTGCCTGAGTACGCATGCTTTGACTTGTCGGCCGCTGCACTCCTCGCAGGCCTTCGTGTACGTCTGTATGACACCAACCCGACGACGTTGAGCGCCGATCTGGATTCAGTGAAGGCGATGCTGGAGCGAGGCGTGGACGCACTCATCGCCGTCCATCTTTTTGGGTACGCCACCGACGTGCCGGCGATTCGACGACTCGCCGAGCCATATGGAGTTGTGGTTATTGAGGACGCGGCCCAGGCAGCGGCCGGACGGCTCAACGGGCAGCGGCTCGGAACACTTGGTGAGCTCTCGGTGCTCAGCTTTGGGCGAGGGAAGGGTCTTAGCGCCGGGGGGGGTGGAGCACTCTTGAGTTTTGGCGAGCGGTGGCAAGACTTGAGTGGTGCTCTCGAAGGGGTGCGGCCATCGACGGGCTTTCGTCGGCTGGCGGGAACGGCCGCTCAAGCCGTGTTTGGCCGACCGTGGCTTTATGGAATTCCCGCTGCGATTCCCTGGCTGCATCTGGGCGAAATGGTGGATCGGGTCGCGACCGAGCCTGCGCCGATCGCCCGGGCCGAGAGCGCGTTGCTGGAGCCGGCGCTGAAGCGAGAGAAGAGCGAATTAGAAGGCCGAGCGCGCCGGGCTCGCCAATTCGAGGCAGCTGCTCGACGGGCGCCCGGCATGCGCACCATCGAACCCATCTCGGGCGCCGACCCGGGGTACCTTCGCTTTCCGATTCGCGCTCTTGACGAAAAGCACCTACCTGCACCGGAGTGGGGTGTCCTGCGTCCGTACCCGTGCTCGATGGTCGAGCACGAGCGTCTGGGAACACTCCGCGTATCCGGCGAGCCGTTGATGATCGGCGCGCGCGAGCTGCGTCGATCGCTGTTCGTCGTGCCGACGCATCGATTCGTTGGGGAATCGGACGCGAGAGCCATCGACTGTTGGATGCGCGCTGCCACGAAGTAATCAACACGGAACAAGGCTATGAACGCGCGACTCTTCAGAGATGGAATACGGCGCGTTGTGCTGACGCCGCTGGTCTCGCGGCCGCTCAGTCGGCTGTCGCGCCGTTGGGTGAACGACGCAACCTCCATCTTCGCGCTACATCGGTTCACCAGCACCGATCTGGGGATCACGGGGCACGCGCCAGACCGGCTGCGTGCCAACCTGGCCTACCTGCGGCGCGAAGGGTTTGCGCTGCGCTCACTCGAGGAGTTCGTGCGCGGAACCGCCGCCGGATCAACGCACAGCCGACCGAGTGCGGTGTTCACGGTCGACGATGGCTATTCTGATTTCCTAAACGTGGCTCTGCCGATCTTTGCAGAATTCGATTGCCCGGTCACGGTGTTCGTGTCGACGGGCGTGATCGATGGCGAGCACTGGTATTGGTGGGACAAGCTCGAATACATCTTCTCGAATTCACCTGTCGCGCAGCAAGCGCTGACATCGCTCGGATGGCGCCCCGAGCAGGCCATGGGGACTCAACCGGAATTGGTTCGGCGATCCCGGCACCTGGTCGACGCGCTCGTCACAGTACCGGAGGAGGTTCGCGGGCGGGTTCTCGAGGACCTCCGGATGTCGATGGAGGTCGACGTGCCTGTTTCGCCGCCACCCTCGTTTGCGCCGATGACTTGGACGGACATCGAACGGTGCGACGCAACTGGGATCGCGACGTTTGGTCCGCACACGATCTCGCATCCCGCGCTTCCGACGACGAGCGACGCACAAGCTACGCGGGAGATCATCGGCTCTTGGGAGCGGATCCAAGAGCGAGTTCCATCTGCCGTGCCGGTGTTTTGTTATCCGTTCGGCGCGTATTCCGAGCGAGAGGTCGGGATTCTCTCGTCGTCCGATATGTTGGGTGCGGTAACAGTCGAACCGACGTACGCGCAGCGCTCGTCGTCGCTCGCGGGTGGTTCAAGGGCGCGGAGTTTTTCAATCCCGCGATTCGGGTACCCGGATGAGACGATCGAATTCAGCCAAGTCGTGTCGGGGTTCGAAGGGTTGAAGGCCGCGCTGCGTAGGCGTTTTTCAGGGAGGAGCGTCGGCGGCGAATCGTCTTCAGCATCTGCAGGCTGAGAACGCTCAACGGAATCCGGCAAAATGATCTTAGTCGGCGCGGTTGTGGCGTAGCCGCAACGGCTGTACCCCGTCTGCAACGTTATGTATGGCCGCGCATCCAATCGAACCGTGGAAGATCATTAATACCAAGCAATTAGCCGGGTTCTCGAAGGGCACATAAGTCGCGTGCTCGACGGTTCGTGCGCGAGTCGAATGGTGAACCATCAGGTTTGCCCATCCGGAGTACCCGGATTCACAGGCGAATAACGAACATCGATGCCGCGCGCGGGGCAGCGATGGGACTCGTCTGTCTGTCGCACTTTACGCAGGTGTATCTCGATCGCCCCGATCAGGCGACGCCGGCGCACGTGCCGTATTTGTACGCGCTCGGCATGATTTCGTCGCCGACGTTTGTCGCCCTGAGCGGGATCGTGCTCGGACTGCTGTTCACCGTGGATCGCCCGGCGTTCGCGGCACTTCGCGGCAAGTTGGTGGATCGGGCGTTGTTTCTGTTGACGATCGCGCACGCTCTCATCGCCTGCTCCAGACTGACCTATCAGCCGCATGCGATCGACGCGCTGCGCATGACGTTCATGACGGACACGATCGCCATCTGCGTTCTTGTTGGCGTATCGTTGATTGGGTCGACGCCGCAGCGCCTACGAGTGTCGCTGGGTTTCGCCTGCTTTGCTGTCACCTGGTGGCTTGCCTACGCCTGGACCCCTCTCGGCACGACTGGCCAACTGGCCAAAGAACTCGTCGTTGGCGCCGCACAGTATCGCCTCGCGGCGTACGCCGTCCCAGTCTTGCCTTGGTTCGGCGTGTACATCATGTCGACGGCCCTGGGCGAATATATAGGACAGTCGTATCGGCGGAGAGATAGTGGTGCAGTCGAGCGGGTGTTGTTCGGCGCTGGCCTCGTGGTCACTGCGCTTGGCGTGGCAGTTCGTTACCTCGGCTGGTACATCCTTGCTCATCTGGAGATGAAGCCAGAGGCGCGCTCGTTCTGGGAATTGCTTTTTTCGCCGTGGTCCAAGCTTCTGCCCAGTCCCGTCTACGTCATGTTTTTTGGTGGGCTCGGCCTGCTGCTGATGGCGGCCGTCGCCTTTGCCAGCCATCGGTCACGGCTTGCCTGGCTCACGGCGCGGGCAGCAACGGTAGGTCGGTGTTCGCTCGCCGTGTTCACAGTGCAATTCTACGTTTACTTCGCGGTGTTGGCGAAGTTCCGTGCTGGCCCGACCGAGCTGTGGCCGCTGATCTTCATCGCTACGTTGGGGCTTGTCTTCGCGTTTGCTCTTTGGTGGGATGTCCACGACTACAATCGGCTTCTCACCGTGGGGCTTTCGGGCGTCCCGAGAGCGCCCAGGCTTGGTGGCATACCTCGCGTTTACGTGAGGCAGCGCCACCATGGCTGACTCTGACGTCCTGCCGATGTCTGAATGGCAAAAGTTTAAAGTCGACCTAGAGAAGTACTATAGGATAGAATGTGGATGCTCCTCCCCCACACTCCGCCAGAAGCTTCAATTGTGGGGTTGTCATTTTTCTCTTCAGTGCGTCGCCATCTATCGATTCAACTGTTTTGCTTCGCGCCTCTACCAGAGGCGGCCAATTCTCGGCCTTCCGTTCCGCCTCTGGGCCGGCATTCTCACTGCATTCGTCCGATTCTTCCATCATGTCGACGTGTTCGCAGCCTCGATTGGGCCTGGGTTCTACATCGGGCATCTGGGGACGATTTACGTCGGTCGGTGTGAGGTCGGCGCGAACTTCAGCCTGACGCACAACGTCACTCTCGGTGTTGGGGGCAGGGGCGCTGTGCGGGGGCTGCCGAGAATCGGGGACAACGTGTGGCTCGGAACCGGCACAATCGTCTTCGGCGACATTGCGATTGGCGACGGCGTTGCAGTGATGTCGGGCTCCATCGTGAGCTTCAACATTCCGAGGCGTTCCCTCGTCGGCGGTAATCCGGCACGTGTGCTTCTCCGCGGATACGATAACAGCACGCTGTTTGGCGGATTCAGCGAAGGAGGCGCGACGCCGGTCGAGCCGGCCAGCAGCGCCGCCGCAGCGACAGAGTGGAGAGGCCGCGAAGTCCGCGAGCACGCTTCATCCTAGGGGCCACTGGCCGAGCATCCAGCTGGCAGCGTCTTGTGCGACGCGAGCGCCTCCCAATCGTCTGCTGAGCAATGCCGAGCCTGTGCGCAAAAGGATACACGACGGCATATTGCCTATTCAGTCCACAACAATCGTTGAGAGTGCCATGCGTCCGAGGAAACTGCCCCAGTGAGGTCCAGTAGCGTTCCGAAGGTGGTGGAGGCAATGGAGGCGGCGGAGCAGGGCACGGGCCCGGCAGCGAACGCGCGCGCCGAGCCACGACGACTGCTCGTCATTACGTACGTCTTTCCGCCCGACGGCGCGGTCGGCGGTCTGCGCTGGGCAGGATTCTCGAAGTATCTGGCGCGGCGAGGCTGGGAGATTCACGTCATCACCGCAGCGCATGGAGACGCCAATACGGTTCCCTCGAGCGTCAATCGGCACGTGGTGACCCGCCGCCGAACGCTAAACGACGTCTACAACGGAGCGGCACGCTCGATCCGCAGCCGCGCAGGAGGCGGCGGGCGGAAACTACTGACCGCGAAAACCGCTGCGTCGAGCAGTCCATCTTTACCTATCGGCCCGGTTCGTCAGTTCCTCCGAAACGCGCTCGTCTTCCCCGACGTCGGCCGCGGATGGATTCAGCGCGCGGCAGCGGCTGCAAGGCGACTGCTGCGCGAACAACGATTCGACGTCGTCGTAAGCAGCGGTCCACCACACTCATGTCACATCGTTGGTCTGCTCGCGACACTCGGCAGTGACACGCCGTTCATCATGGACATGCGCGATCCGTGGCGGCAGACGCACAAGAATTGGAGTGCATATCCGACCGGTGCGGGATGGTTCGAGTCGGTGGTGCGTGTCATTCAGGTGGTCCTCTTTCGCCGCGCCCGAATGGTGCTCGTGAACACGCCACAGTTCGCCGAGCGAATGGAACGCGAGCATCCTAACGTATCAGTCGCCTACGTGCGCAATGGGATTGACCTCGATGGTCTTCCCGATCGCACCGATGTTCGGTTGCCGGGCCTGACGTTGTCGTACATCGGCACGCTGTACGTTGGACGAAACTTTTCGACGGTGCTCAACGGCTTGCAGTCGTTGCGAAAGGAGCGTCCAACCGCTGCATCCAATGTGCGCGTGCACGTTGCGGGGCACATGGACGCGCCGAATCAGGCCCGTCTGGATCAGGCCCTGAGAGCTCTCGGGCTCAGCGACCTCGTGGAGCTTCACGGCCCGCTGCCCCGACGCGAGGCACTCGAGCTCTTGTGCCAATCGCACGTAGCGCTCGTACTTGCGCAAGAGCAGCCGATGCAGATCCCGGCCAAGCTCTACGAATGCATCGCGTTGGCCGTACCTACTCTCGTCATCACGGAAGCTGGGAGTGCCGCTGCCCTGGAGGCAGAACGCCTCGGGGCCATGACGCTTGACCCTGACGACGTCGATGGCATGCGAGCAATTCTCGATGACCTCGTAGACGGCAAGGTGCCGACGCGGATGCTCGCACGTGCCCCGATCTCGTATGAGGCGTTGGCGGCGCGGATGGACACGGTCCTGCGCGGACAGCTGACCACGTAGACCGTGACTCGCTCACGAGAAGGCTCGTCGCTCGGCGCCGCCGCAGGCGGCCATCGCACGCGCAATTTAGCGTTACGAGCTCAAGGGTATGCTCGAGCTGAAGCTCTGGCGCAAATGCGGGGCGCGTGACTCGATATTGAGAGCGTTCGTCATGGAGATGCCTCGTTGTCACCGGGACTCAGCAAGCCACGAACGCAGCGAATTTCGTAGTGCGCTCGAGGCCGTTGGCGGCTCCTCATCCCGGGTAACGTCGGCGCACCACGCAGTACATTGCTTTGGAGTAGTCCCGCTTCCTTTGACCTCCCGCGCTGCAATTCCGCGAGCTCTTCGCCGGACCCCTTCCCCCCCCCCTTTTAGATCGATTGGGCGATCCCAATGACGGCTCTCGATTCTTCGTTACTACAGACCACCGCGCAATCGGGCGCGAGGCTTCCCACCCGAGCGCAGGTGGTTGCCGCGGTCGCGGCCGAGCATGCCAGCACTGTCGACCGCGAGTCGCGGTTCCCACACGAGACATTCGCCGCCGCGCGCGAGCAGCGTCTGTTGAGCATGCTCGCGCCCCGGGAGCTCGGTGGCGACGGCGCGAGCGTCTCTGATGCCGTCGACGTCTGCTACATGCTTGGCATGAGCTGCGGCTCGTCGGCGATGATCTTCGCGATGCATCAGATCCAAGTCGTAATCTTGCTGCGCCACGGCAAGAACAGTCCGTGGCACCAACAGTTGCTCCGGCGACTCTGCAAGGACCAACTCCTGTTTGCGTCATCGACAACAGAGAATCAGACAGGCGGCGTGGTGCGGGCTAGCTCGTGCGCCGTGGAGCGCGACGGCGGCCGCATGTCGCTCGTCAAGAACGGCACGGTCATGTCGTACGGTGCAGAGGCGGATGGTATCCTGCTCACGGCGCGCCGTGCACCAGATGCACAGCCCTCGGACCAGGTCCTGGTTGCGTTCGTGAAAGGCGACTACGAGCTCGAGAAGATCAAGGAGTGGGACACGATGGGCATGCGCGGCACGTGCAGCACGGGCTACACGCTGCGCGGTAGCGGTGACGTCGATCAAGTACTGCCCGAGTCGTACGAGCGCATCCACCCGCAGAGCATGGTGCCGGTCGCGCACCTCACCTGGAGCGCGGTATGGTGCGGGATTGCCGCCGGGGCCGTCAGCCGCGCCCGGCGTCTCGTTCGCAATGGCGCCAAGCCTGGCAATCAGTCGCCGCCGGGGGCATCGCATCTGACGCGCAGCATGATGTCGCTGCGCGGTCTCCGAGGCAGCGTTGCCGCCGCCGCAGCAAGCTACGAGCGGGCCGCTGCCACTCCAGGAGCCGATCTGCTCGAAGCGATCGACTTTCAGACTGGAATGAACCTCCTCAAGGTCAACTCGTCGGAGACGGCGATCGCGACCGTGCTCAGCGCGCTCCAGGCCTGCGGGCTATCCGGCTATCGAAACGACGGCGAATTCAGCGTCGCGCGGAATGTTCGCGATGTCTTATCCTCGTCGATCATGATCAACAATGAGCGCATCTTGGCCGGCGCGGCCGGTGCGCTGTTGCTCTTCGATGTGCCGCAGCTGCTGACCGACTGACGCATCGCTTCTTGTCGCCCCGTCGGCCGCGCGCTGTTGAACGGGCCGGCATTTCACATCAGGAACGTGCCGAATATGCCAACCAACGAGATGACCAAGACCCGGCTCGAGGCGATCACGTCGTCGATCCTCCAGCCGACGGCCGCGAATGGCGTCCAGGGTCGCACTGGTCCGTTCGAGCAAGTGATCGCCGGCCTCACGGCGCTCATCACCAAGCACCGGGAGCCCGGGACAGAGATTCTCCGCTTTCCCCCAGTGATGAGCCGCGCGCTCCTCGAGAAGTCTGGCTACCTCAAGAGCTTCCCGCATCTGCTCGGCGTCGTGAGCTCGATGCACGGCACCGAGGCGGACATCCGCTCCCTCGTCGAAGGCCGTGGCGGGGACCGCAAATGGGTCGACGCCCTCACCGCGACGGATCTCGTTCTCACTCCGGCCGCCTGCTATCCCGTCTACCCCATCGTCGCCGCGCGTGGCAACGTGCCCGTGTCCGGCACGATGATCGATGTCGAATCGTACTGCTTTCGTCGCGAGACGTCCTCCGAGCTGGGCCGAATGCAGGCCTTCCGGATGCGCGAATACGTCTGCATCGCCGCGCCACAGACAGCGCTCGCATTTCGCGAGCGCTGGAAGGCCCGCGCCGAGCAACTCGCGAAACTCCTCGCCCTCCCGTTCAAGCTCGTGCCCGCGAGCGATCCGTTCTTCGGCCGTGCCGGCAAGCTGATGGCGATCAACCAGGTCGAGCAAGCTCTCAAGTTTGAGCTTGTCATCCCGGTGAATTCCGAGGAGGAGCCGACTGCCTGCATGAGCTTCAACTACCATCAGGACCATTTCGGGACGACCTGGGGCCTGCGCACCGATGACGGGGCGATCGCTCACACCGCGTGTGCCGCGTTCGGGATGGATCGCCTCGGCGTCGCGCTGTTCGCCACGCACGGCCTCGATCTCGACGCGTGGCCCACGACGGTCCGCGAGGCACTCTCGCTCTGATGCGCAACGAGACGATCGCGCTCCACCACGGCTACGATACCGAAGCGACGACGAAGGCCGTCGCCGTCCCGATTTACCAGACGGCGGCGTATGAGTTCGACAGCGCCGAGCATGCGGCCGCGCTATTCAACCTCGAGGAAGAGGGGTTCCGCTACACCCGCATCGGCAATCCCACGAACGCTGTGCTCGAGCGACGCGTCGCCGCGCTCGAGGGCGGCCTGGAGGCGCTTAGCGTCGCGTCGGGACAGTCAGCGATGCACTTCGCCACGCTCAACGTCACCGACCCAGGTTCGAACCTCATCTCGGTTCCGCAGCTGTACGGCACGACGTACACGCTATTCGCGCACATCTTCCCCAAACTCGGCGTCAGCGTACGCTTCGCCGGCGACGATCGCCCGGCGTCGATCGAGAAGTTGATCGACGCGAAGACGCGCGGCGTCTATTGTGAGAGCGTCGGAAATCCGGCTGGAAACATCTGCGACCTTGAGGCACTCGCCAAGGTCGCGCACAAGCACGGTGTTCCGCTCATCGTCGACAACACAGTGGCGACGCCGATCCTGCTCCGGCCGATCGAGTTCGGGGCGGACATCGTCGTCCACTCGCTGACCAAGTTCATGGGTGGTCACGGTACGACAATGGGCGGGATCATCGTCGACAGCGGCAAGTTTCCGTGGGCGGAGCACGCCGACCGCTTCCCGATGTTCAACGAGCCCGACGCATCGTACCACGACCTCGTATACACCGAGCACTTCGGCGCAGCGGCGTACATCGGGCGTTGCCGCAGCGTCTACCAGCGTGCCATGGGCTCGGTGCTCTCGCCGATCAACGCCTTTTTGCTGCTGCAGGGAATCGAATCCGTCGCCGTCCGCATGGACCGCCACGTGGAGAATGCGCGCGCCGTCGCCGAGTTCCTTCGCGACGATCCGCGCGTGGAGTGGGTGAACTTCGCGGGCTTTTCCGACAATCCATATTTCGCGCTCGCACGAAAGTACCTGGACGGTCGCGCCTGCTCACTGATGACGTTCGGCATTCAGGGGGGATTCGCCGCCGGCATGAAGTTCTACAACGCGCTCGGCCTGATCAAACGCGTCGTCAACCTTGGCGACTCCAAGTCGCTCGCTTGCCACCCGGCGTCTACGACACATCGTCAGATGTCGCCGGCCGAGCAGGAGAAAGCGGGAGTGACGCCGGAGATGATCCGGCTGAGCATCGGCATCGAGCACATCGACGATATCGTCGACGATCTCGACCAGGCGCTGGCGGCGGCCGTGCCTTCGGCTGCGGCTCGTACGAAGGCGCCTAATCGCCCGAAGCCCACCGCGAGGCGAGCGCGCGCCAAGTGAACCATCCGTCGCCAATCCAGTCGGCGCACACGGCTGATCGCGACCGCGGCGGAAGGAGCGAGCCTATTGAACTGGCGGTCGTCAACAACATGCCCGATCCAGCGCTCCAGTCGACGGAGCGTCAGTTTCGCGAGCTGATCGCGGCCGCGGCCGACGGCCGCAACCTGCGGGTCCATCTCTTTTCGTTTCCGGAGCTGATCCGCGGCGCGGACGGGCGGGCGTACGTCGCCGAACACTACGAGTCGATCGAGCAGTTGTGGGCCGGACGGTTTGATGGGTTAGTCGTCACCGGCGCTGAACCGCGCACGGATGTGTTGTCGGACGAGGTCTATTGGAATTCGCTCACACGCCTCATCGGATGGGCGAGCGACCACACGACTTCGACGATCTGGTCTTGTCTGGCCGCGCACGCAGCGGTGTTGCACCTCGACGGCATCGAGCGCCGGCGCTACGCGTCCAAGCTGCACGGCGTGTTCGCCTGCAAGCGCGCCGCTGACCATCCGCTGTTCGCGGGATTGGGGCCAGCATGGCGTTTTCCGCATTCCCGCCTCAACACGCTGCCGAGCGACCGCTTGGCTGCAGCGGGTTACAAAATTGTTTCCGCCTCTAACGAGACTGACGCCGACGCATTCGTGAAAGACCAGGGGAGTTTGTTCCTCTTTCTCCAGGGACACCCAGAGTACGACCCAGGCGCCCTGTATCGCGAGTATCGGCGGGACGTCGGTCGCTTTCTGGCCGGCACGGTCGAGCGATATCCCGCCATTCCACGCGGGTACCTCGACCCGGAGATGACGCGCGTGCTCGAGGAATTCCGTTCGCGCGCCGAGCCCAGCCGGCGTCCTGAACAGCTCGATGGATTTCCGACCCTCGATACCGAGAGACACATTGCCCACCACTGGCGCGCGGCGGCGGTTCGGCTGTATAGCAATTGGCTGGATTATCTCGCGGCTCATCGCGCATCGCGACGCCTGACGGCGTCGCGCATCGCGACGCCACCGCTGCCCGCTCGCTCTAGCTCCGGAATACGTCCTCCCCAATGACCCGCGACGACCCAGTACCACCGGTCCCGGCGCTCTTTCCGCCACAGGCCGAGCGCGACCGCTGGGACGCCTATCTTACGCGCGAGATGGCGCTTGCGAATGAGCGCATCGCTCGCCAGCCCGTTGTTCCGACGATCGATATGGGCCGATTGCGCGACGATCTGGCAGCGTTCGACTTCGAGATGCCACGTGGCTTGGACGAGCTGCTCCCATGGACGATCGCGCAGATCGAGCATGGTGTAGTGCACATGACCAATCCCCGGTATTTCGGGCTGTTCAATCCTGCGCCATCTTTTCCGGCGCAGTGTGGCGACCGCATCGCTGGGGCGTTCAACCCACAACTCGCTACGGCGACGACTTCGCCTGCGGCTGTCGAGATCGAGGCGCACGTGATCCGCGCCGTGGCGCGGCGCGCAGGCTTGCCCGAGGGATCCTCGGGACATTTTACTTCGGGAGGTTCGGAGGCGAACTACACGGCAGTCATCGCGGCGCTCACGCAGGCCAACGATCGCTTCGGGCTTGACGGTGCGCGCGCGTTCGCGGGGCCTCCGGTTTTCTACATTTCGCGAGAGAGTCATCTCGCCTGGGTGAAGATCGCGCACCAGTCGGGTATAGGGCGATCAGCGGTGCGCCAAGTGCCGACCGACGGCACCGGACGCATGGACGCTGGCGCGCTCGCGACGATGATCGCCGACGACAAAGCGCGTGGGAACGTCCCGGTGTTGATCGTGGCCACGCTCGGCACGACGAACGCGGGCATGGTCGACCCGATACATGCCTGCGCCGATCTTGCCGCCGAGCACCGATTGTGGCTGCATGCGGACGCGGCCTGGGGCGGCGCGGTGATCGCATCTGATCGGTACCGTATCGTCCTCTCAGGTATCGAGCGAGCGGACTCCGTCACCATCGACGCGCACAAATGGTTCGCGACGACGATGGGGTGCGGCATGTTCATGACTCGGCATCCCGCGGTCCTATCTGCAGCGTTCCAAGTTTCAACGGGCTTCATGCCGTCGAATAGCGCCACGGTCGACCCGTACGTCACGACGGCGCAATGGTCCCGCCGTTTCCTCGGCGTCAGGCTGTTCCTGTCGCTCGCCGCGGCCGGATGGTGCGGCTACGCGCAACATGTTGAGCGATCGATCGCCCTCATCGGGCTACTCGAGCGGAAACTCGCGGCGCGCGGGTGGATGGTTGCCAACCAACCAAAGCTCGCGGTGCTGTCCATCGAACCGCCGGTCGGCTCCGTCGGCGCCCGCACGATCGGGGCACGCGTGTTGGCGTCTGGATGCGCGTGGGTCGCGGTGGCGAAGTTCGAGGGACGCGACACGATTCGCGTGTGCCTAACGCACGGGCAGGCCACGACAGGAGACATCGACCAGTTGGTCGATACCCTGGAGACAGCCCGGGTCGCGTGAGCAGGCGCGGAAATACTACAGGCTGAACATTACGCGTTCTGTATACGCGATGTCGCCGAGCGGCGGGGGGTTTGGCCCACGATAGAACTTCGGTCCCCAGTCGAGGTAGCGCCCGCGTAGGCCCGGGATTTTGTCGTCAGCATCGATGAACACAACGGCGACGCCTCTCTTCAAGAGGTACCGGCCGAGCGGCTGCGCGTAATGGACGACTGAATCGACAGCGCGTGCGTAAGCGAGTGTGACTACCGGAAGCCGGATGGATTTCCAGCGCGTCCAGCGCTTTGGTCCAAAGACGAATGGCTGCCGCTGCCCATTCTCGTCGGTACACACAGCACTGAGACACCCGTACTGTCGATGATCGTGCAGCAATCGAACTTCAAAGTGGCTAAGATCGGGACCGGGCTCGACTCTTTGGTCGAATGTTCGGATTCGCGCACGTGGACCCGGACGCGTGGCGAGAAGGACCGAGGCGAACAAGCCGTTGCACAGGCGGTGATATCCCTGTGCCTCGAGCGTCCGCCACGTATGGTGCGCAGGCGTCACGTTGAGATAGGTGACGCCTTTTCGCGACAATGCCCGCGCAGCGAGCAGAGACGCGTACGTCCGGTACGCCGGATCGACATACCAGTAGGACACATTGCCGCGGATTGAAGTCAGGCCGCGAACGACGACCGAAGTGAAGATCGTCAGTATCGCACCAACTAAAGCGCCATCGGCTTCGAGAGCGAACCCGAAGCGGGGAAATCCAGCGGGAGTCGCGTGAGCTGCCAAGCGCTCGAGGTCGACGGAGACTTCACTGAGTGATCGTTGTGGAAACCCTCGATGAAGGAGACCGACCAGAACTCGCAGGTCGTCGGACGTGATCTCGCGACAACGGACGCGAGGCGACGCGCGGTTTATCACTCGAGATGAGTCGAAAGGAGGCGTTCTAGGCAGGGGACCGTCGTTCGCATTATAATCAACGCGACTGCACACCGGCTTGGAGGATCGTCGCGATGCCAGAAAGCGTTCGAGCAACCATCATATCCCAGTTCGAGAAGGTCGCCACTGAGCAAAAACGAAAACTAGCGCCGTTGACAGACGATCGGCCGCTCATGGACTCCGGTCTCGACTCGTTGTGCTTCGCGATCGTCGTCGCGCGCCTGGAGGACACGCTCGGATACGACCCCTTCAGCACCAGCGACGACGTTCAGTTCCCGGTAACGTTCGGGGA
>DATNCZ010000005.1:0-4560 GCA_035553335.1 Gemmatimonadaceae bacterium | reverse complement strand
TGCCATCAGACGGTCCATACGCGCATGATGCGCCGTCATGAAAGTCTTGAGCTGCGGACCAGAAACATCCGGCATCCGCACCAGATCCTGACGCACCGAATCGACGAGCGCCGTCCAGGCCGGATCGGCGCTCATGTTCATGCTCCGCATCTCGCTATTCATCTGCGCGAGCATGTTGCCGGCCATCTGCCGGTGCGACGCCATCATCGCCTTCATCTGTTCGGGACTCATCGCGTCCATGCGCGTCATCCCGGTACGCATCGAGTCCATCATTTTCATCATGCTGCTGTCAATCATCATCGAGCCCATCGTAGCGCCGGCCGTGTTTGCGCGTATGCCGGGCATTCCAGCCATTCCACCGGAGGTATCGGTGCGCGCTGCGGTGGTGGCGCCGGTGCTCGTCGTTTCACCGCCTCGTGGATTGGCGTTGCGCGACTGACATGCGCCCGCGAGTGCCAGCGAGATCAGCGCGATGACTCTCGGCGCGCCGCCGAGCACGTGAGTCCACGACCCGATTCGATTGCTCATGATTCAATTCCTCTTGTGCGATGAAGACTGCGTTCCTTCCATAACGAGTAGACCACGGGAATGACGGCCAACGTGAGGACGGTCGACGTGAGCATTCCGCCGACCATCGGCGCTGCGATGCGCTTCATCACATCGGCGCCGGTCCCCTGCGACCAGAGAATCGGGACGAGGCCGGCCATGATGGCTGTCACGGTCATCATCTTGGGCCGTACACGCTCCACGGCGCCTTCCTCGACGGCGGCATCCACGTCGGCACGCGTACTCAGCTTACCGTTTTCCCGACGCGCGTTGTACGCGTGGTCGAGATAGATGAGCATCACGACGCCGGTCTCGGCCGCCACGCCGGCCAATGCGATGAAGCCGATGGCCACAGCGACGCTCATGTTGTAGCCGAGTATCCACATCAGCCACACGCCGCCCACAAGGGCAAAGGGCAGCGAGAGCATTACGATGAGACTTTCGGTAACGCTCTCGAAGTTGAAGTACAACAGAAGAAGAATGATCGCGAGCGTCACCGGAACGACAACGCGCAACCGGCGATTTGCACGTTGCATCGCCTCGAACTGGCCGGACCACTCGAGGCGGTAACCCGTGGGAAGCGTGAGTCGCTGCGCGACTACGCGCCGCGCATCGGCAACATACGAGCCGACGTCGCGGCTTCGTACATCGACGTAGACGATATTCTCGAGATACGAGTTCTCTGACTTGATGAGCGTCGACCCACGCGTGATTCCAATGTGCGCGAGCTGGCCGAGCGCGACCTGCGCGCCGCCGGGTGTCGCGACGAGAATGCTCGCGATCTTTTCCGGTGTGTCGCGCAACTCGGGTGGGTAGCGCACGAGCACCGAGTAGCGTTCGCGGCCCGCGATGACCCGGCCCACGTCCATTCCGCCGGCTGCGGTCGCGAGCGCCATCTGCACGTCGCCTGCCGTGAGTCCGTACCGTGCCGCGGCGTCGCGATCGACGGTGATGTCGAGATACTCTCCGCCGACCGCGCGCTCGGCGAACACGCTATTGGTGCCAGGCACGCTCGGCAGAATTCCTTCGAGCTGTTTGCCGATCATGTCGAGCGTGTCGAGGCTCGGACCGAAGAGCTTGATCCCAACCGGCGTCTTGATGCCGGTCGCGAGCATGTCGAGGCGATTCTTGATCGGCATCGACCACATGTTGGCCACCCCGGGTGTACGAACCCTGTTGTTCGCCTCGGCAACGATCGAGTCATACGTCACGCCTGGACGCCAGTCCTTCTTGTCCTTGAGAATGGCAATCGTCTCGATCATCGACATCGGCGCCATGTCAGTCGCCGTCTCGGCGCGGCCGATCTTACCGAGCACCATGGCGACCTCGGGAAGGCGGGCGAGCGCGGCGTCACGTTGTGTCAGGATGAGCTTGGCCTCGCCTGTGCCGACGCCGGGGAAGAGCGACGGCATGTCCATGATCGAGCCCTCATTCAACGGGGGCATGAACTCGCTGCCGATTCCGTACCATGGAATGGCAGTGAGGATGAGAACGGCAACCGCAGCGACGATCGTGAGAAATCGGTTTCGCAATACGAAACGGATCACCGGTCGGTAGATCGCCATGAGCGCGCGATTCACCGGATTCGCCGCCTCCGGCTTCACGGCGCCGCGGATGAACAGGCCCATCATCACCGGCACGAGGGTGATCGAGAGCAGGGATGCCGCGGCCATCGCCAGCGTCTTCGTCCAAGCGAGTGGCTTGAAGAGTCTCCCTTCCTGCGCTTCGAGCGCGAACACCGGGATGAACGAGACGGTGATGATGAGGAGCGACACGAAGAGCGCCGGCCCCACCTCGCGCGCCGATTCGCTGACGAGTTCCCACCGCGAACGCTTCGCTCCATCGCGTGCGTCGCGCTCGATGTGCTTGTGCAGGTTTTCCACCATGACGATCGCGGCGTCGATCATCGCGCCGATCGCGATCGCGATCCCGCCCAAACTCATGATGTTGGCGTTGAGCCCGAGCACGCGCATCGCGAGCAGCGCTATCAGGATGCCGATGGGAAGCGTGACGATCGCCACCAGAGCACTCGACGCGTGCAGGAGGAACAGCACGGCGACGATCGCCACGATGACGGATTCCTCGAGGAGCTTGTCGCGGAGCGTATGGATCGCCGCGTCGATGAGGCCCGACCGGTCGTACCCGTCCACGAAGACGACGCCGTGCGGCAGCGCGCGCTGGACGTCAGCCATCTTCTGCTTGACGCCGCGGATCACATCGCGCGGATTCGCGCCGTATCGCATGACCACCCATCCCGTTACGATCTCGCCACGTCCGTTCAGGTCGGCGATGCCGCGGCGGATCTCCGGGCCGAGTTGCACTGAGGCGACATCGCCAACGGTGACGGGCGTGCCGCCTGGCCCGGTGGCGATGACGACTTTGCGTATGTCGTCGAGACTCTGAAAACGCCCGCGGCCGCGAATCAGGTACTCCGTACCGCCCATCTCGAGCACCCGCCCGCCGACATCCTCGTTCGAGCTCGCGATGGCGCTGGTGAGCTTGGAGAGCGGGATGTTGTAGGCGAGAAGCTTCGACGGATCGGCGTCGATCTGATACTGCTTCTCGAATCCACCGAATGACGCGATCTCCGCCACACCGGAAACGGCGGTGAGCGCGGGACGAATCGTCCAATCTTGAAGACTGCGGAGGCCCGCGAGATCGAGACGCCCCGTCGTATCGGTGACGATATACTGCATCACCCACCCGACGCCGGTCGCATCGGGACCCAGCGACGGCTCGGCGCCCGCGGGTAGCTTGCTGCGTACGCCGTTCAAGTACTCCAATACGCGACTGCGCGCCCAGTAGAGATCCGTCCCGTCCTCGAACACGACGTACACCGCCGAGAGACCGAACTGGCTCATGCCGCGGACGACTTTCGTCCGAGGAACCTTGAGCATCTCCGTCGACAGCGGATACGTGACCTGATCCTCGACGGTCTGTGGGGCCTGCCCCGGCCACTCGGTCATGACGATGACCTGCGCGTCCGAGAGATCCGGAATCGCGTCGACCGGAGTGGTGAACAGCGCCCAGAGTCCGGCGATCGTGAGCGCTGCAGTTGTGAGAAGGACGAGCAGCTTGTGCGCAACCGACCACTCGATGATGCGTGAGAGGAGTTTTGTCATCTCATCTCCTCTCGCTCGGCATTTGACTGATCATCGAGCGCATCACCTCGGCCAGGTTGGATTCCGAGTCGAGGAGGAACTGCGCGGACGTGACGACGCGCTGGCCAGGCTCGAGGCCCCCGAGCACCTCGGTGTAATCGCCGGCGACTCGTCCGATCTCGACCTCGACCGGCATCAACTGTCCGGCGCCCATGTCGACGAAGACGACGTTGCGCGTGCCGGTGCGCAGGACTGCGGAGGTCGGCACGGTGAGCGCCGTCCGACTCGGCGCGTGCAGGCGCACCGTCGCGTACATGCCGGGTTTGAGCAGGGAGCCAGTGTTCGACACGACGATGCGAGCGCGAAGCGCGCGCGATGCAGTGTCGAGCGTGGGGTACACGAAACTCACTTGTCCTTTGAAGGTCTGACCGGGAAGTCCGGTGATCTCGATGTCAGCGCCGCTGCCCATGTGTGCGATCGCGGCGTCGGCTTCCCGGAGTTGCACGTCGATCCACACATCGGCGAGATCGGCGATTGTATAGAGCGCCTGGCCGGCCATCACGGACTGGCCTTCGACGACACGCTTGTCTGTCACCACGCCCGATGCCGGCGAATAGAGTGTCAGCGCGCGGCGTGTTCGGCCCGTGCGGAGAATCTCATCGATTTGCTGCTCGGAGATATCCCACAGCTCGAGGCGTCGCTTCGCGGCGCCGACGAGATCGGTCGTTGCGCCTGGCACGCCAGGGACTGTACTGCGGCCAATGTTCTTCTCCAGTTGCACCGCGAGCAGCAACTCCTGCTGCGCGGCGACGAGGTCCGGCGAGTAGACATCAAGGAGAGGCTGGCCGCGTCGCACCGGCTGACCCGTCGCGTTCACGTACACATGTTCGGCGAAGCCGCTGAACTTCGGCGT
>DATNCZ010000004.1:0-4720 GCA_035553335.1 Gemmatimonadaceae bacterium | reverse complement strand
CTTCACGGTCCCCGCCGAGAAGGGCGACGTGCGCAACATGACGCAATCGAGCGGATCCGCGGAGCGCGATCCGGCATGGTCGCCGGATGGCAAGTGGATCTCGTACTTCAGCGACAAGTCGGGCGAGTATCAGCTGGTCATTGCATCCGCCGACGGTAGCAAGCCGGCCCGCTCGATCGCACTGCCGCATCCGACGCACTACTACACGCCGTCGTGGTCGCCCGATGGGAAGCACATGGTATTGCAGGACACCAATCTGCGGCTGTGGGTAGTCGACGTCGCGACCGGAAAGGCGACCGACATCGGCGGTGACGAGTTCATGGTACCCGATCGGTCGCTGGATCCGGTGTGGAGTCCCGACTCGCGATGGGTTGCGTACGCGAAACGGCTTCCATCGCTGTACCGCGCGATATTCGTGTACGACATTACCGACGGCAAGACTCATCAGGTGACCGATGGCCTCGCGGACGCGAAGGCGCCGGCGTGGGACGCGAGCGGCAAGTATCTCTGGTTCCTCGCCTCAACCGATTTCGGGCTCGAGTCCGGCTGGCTCGACATGTCGAGCTACGGACACGTCGAGACCGACGCGCTGTATCTCGCGGTATTGAAGAAGACCGATCCATCACCGTTGCTCCCCGAGAGCGACGAGGATGCAGGTATCCCGAGTGAGCCACCGGTCCCGGGAATGCCACCACGCGCTCCGCGCGCGCGGAAGGCGGCAGCGACTGATACCGCGACGTCCGATACGACGAAGAAGCCGATGTCGGATTCGCTCAAGGCGATGCTCGCGCCGCGTCGCAACGTCGTGATCGACTTCGACGGCCTGCAACAGCGTATAGTGTCGGTGTCGGGAATCGCGGAGCGTGGTTACGATCAGTTGCGCGCCGGATCGGCAGGCACCGTGTTCTTCATGGAGAACGTCCCGAAGACCGGGACCGAGGACAATCCAGCTTTCGGCGCGGTGCTTCACAGATACGAGTTGAAGGATCGCAAGGCGACCGATTTCGTGCACGACGTGCAGCAGTTCTTTGTAAGTGCGGACGGCAAGAAGCTGTTGTACCGCACTCCGGGCCCGACTGGTGCGCTGTTTCTCGTCGACGCGACGTCGCCGACTCCACCGGCGGCGGGCAAGGGGAAGCTCAACGCGCAATTGAGCATGCTGGTCGATCCCAAGGCGGAGTTCAAGCAGATCTTCGACGAGGGATGGCGTAATCAGCGCGACTACATCTATCTGAAGAATCTGCAGGGAACCGACTGGCCGAAGATGAAGGAGATGTATGGTCAGCTGCTTCCCTACGTCATGCACCGCGCGGATCTCAATTATCTCCTCGACATGATGGGCTCGGAGATAGCGATCGGCCACTCGTTCGTGCGTGGCGGCGACATGCCGGCGGTCCCGCGTGTAACGGTCGGGTTGCTTGGCGCCGACTTCGCCGTCGAGAACGGCTATTACAGAATCACCAAGATCTACGGAACCGACAGCTGGAATCCGGAGCTGCGCGCTCCGCTCACGGCTCCTGGTGTGGACGTGCACGTCGGTGACTACATACTTGCGGTAAACGGAATCCCCGTTCGCGCTCCCGAGAGCATCTACCGCGCATTCGACGGAACGGCGAGCCACCAGACGGAAGTGACGGTCAGTGCGCGCCCGACGATGGAGGGAGCGCGTCGGGTGAATGTGATTCCGATAGCGAACGACGCCGGGTTGCGCGCGCGCGCATGGGTCGAGCACAACCGTCACATCGTGGATTCGCTGTCGCACGGACAGCTTGCGTACGTGCATCTCCCGAACACGGGAGAGGGCGGATACAGCAGCTTCAACAGATACTACTTCGCGCAGCAGGATCGCAAGGGCGCGATCATCGACGAACGATACAACGGTGGCGGATCGGCTGCGGACTACATCATCGACGTATTGCAGCGCACGATCGACGGCTACTTCAACAATCCGGTCGGTGACCGGTACCCCTTCACGAGTCCGGCAGCTGGAATCTGGGGTCCCAAGGTGATGATCATCAACGAGATGTCGGGGTCGGGCGGAGACCTGATGCCCTACATGTTCAAGTTGCGCGGCGTGGGTCCGCTCGTTGGCAAACGGACGTGGGGCGGATTGGTGGGAATATGGGATACGCCGCTGTTCGTCGACGGTGGAATCATGTACGCGCCGCGCGGAGGGTTCTTCAGGAAGGACGGCAAGGCGTGGGCGGTGGAGAACGAGGGAATTTCACCGAACATCGACGTCGAGGACTGGCCGAAGGATGTCGCCGACGGACACGATGCTCAGTTGGAGCAGGCTGTCGCTACCGCGATGAAGATGCTCGCCGAGCATCCGGTGGATCGCGCAACGCACGAGCCGCCGCCGGCGATGTGGGGGAAGAGAGTGAAGCCACTGGTACCGAACGAGCCGTAGGGGCAGTCAGTAAATCCAGTCTCGATTGCATTTTAGGTGACAGGCAAGGATACATCCTTGCCCCACCTTGATCTGGCGTCTGTGCTGATGGTTGAGCATCGTCATTCCGGAGATCGGTGATGCGGCTCGCCGACATGCAAACAGAACTGCTTACGACCGATCATTCGCGCATCGATGGTCCGCGCCGGTGGGGCAGGGATGTACATCCCTGCCTGTCACCTAAAATGCAAACGAGACTGGATTTACTGCTTGACCCACACCTGGTTCTTGCGGTTGATATCGGGAAACAATCCGTCCGGATCTATCTCGACGCGCACGACCTCGGGTGTCGCCGCGACGTGTGCAACGTAACTCCGTGCGCCATTGAGCCAGACGTCCACCGGGATGTCGATGCGTTGCACAGTCCTGTCGGCGCGCGTCACGGCCAGCCTCACCGGCATCGGTGCAAGGCCGTGATCCTCGATCGTTATCGCGACGCCGTTTGCGTCGGGAGTCACGCTCGTAATTGCCTGATCCAGAGGCCATGCATTGTAGAACCACGTATTCCAGAACCAGCTGAGGTCCTGTCTGGCACCGGCATCCATTGCATTGAAGAAGTCGTTCGGATATGGATGCCTGCCGACCCAGTGCTTGCCGTACTCGCGAAATGCGCGATGGAACGTCGGCTCGCCCAACATGCCACGCAACGCGGCGAGGACCTGCGCCGTCTTGTCGTAGAACATGATGTTGTACGTCGCCGGCGGGAACAGATCGCCGCGCGTCATCAATATCTGATCGTCGCCCGCGGCAGCGGTGCGTGTGTACAGCAGACGTTGACCCTGCTCGGTGTCCGCGATGCGCCCGCCCTTGCGCGGCTCTCCATACAGCACGCGCAGTCCCTGCGCTTCGTCGAACTGCGTGAAGCCTTCGTCCATCCAGGTGTAGCGCGTCTCGTTGGAGCCGACCATCATCGGGAACCACATGTGGCCGGTCTCGTGCATGAGGTCGCCAGCAAGCGACAACGTATCAGCCCACGGCTGCATCAACGTCATGCGCGGATACTCCATGCCGCCGCCAGTCAGGATGCCTTCCATCGACGTCATCGTCGGCCATGGGTATTTCCACAGATACGTGGAAAGCTGTTCGATGGCATCGCGAGTGTACCGCGCGCCACCGACTGCCCACGCCGCAGCAGCCGGACTGATGCGATAGAAACTGAAGATGTCGACGGTATCGGCCTTCTGGCCGGAGTCGGCCACGAGTGCGCGAGTGGCATCCCACACGTAGCGATCGCTGGCTCCCCATGCGAAATCACGTAAATCCGGCGCAGTGAAGTGCCACGTCACCATCGGTGCTCTGCTCGCGAAAGCTGCAGCACCATCACTCGGCGTACTGATGGTTACGACCTTGCCGCTGCGCCGAGCCTCGGCGAGCTTCGCGCGCGCAGTGGAACTGAGGATCGCGTCCGCGTTCTGGAGTGACCCTGTAGCACCGACGACCCAACCGCGCGGTGCAGTGACCGTGACGTCGTAGTCCGCGGGCTCCATGTAGAACTCCGCCTGCAGCACGTACTGATCCGCGACCCAGCCATCGACGTCGTCGTACACTGCGATCTGCGGATACCAGTATCCCATGAAATAGAGATGATCGTCGCGCCCTTCCCTCCCATCGGATGGAGTCATCGCGGGATTGTAGGACCACGCAAAATCGAGCGACACGCTGTCGTGCGGCATGAGCGGCCTGGCAAGCGCGATCCGCATGACGGTACCATCCACGCTGTAACCCGCTGCATTCGCGGATCCGCGAGAGCGCCGGCTCTGGCTCTGCTGCGCAAGCTGCACACCCGCCACCGCAACGCGCGCGAGCTTGATCCCGTCGGTAATCGGAGCCGCGTCCCTGCGCTGGCTCTCGGGGCGGAACACGTTCTGGTACAGATGCACCATCAGATACGGGAGCGTATCCGGTGAGTTGTTGAGATAGACCACGTGCTCGGAACCGCTGACGGTATTTGTCGCGGGGTCCAGCCTCGCATCGATCTTGTAGCGCGCGTGCTGAACCCAGCTGTTCGGGCCCGGCACGCCGGTGCGCGTGCGCGTTCCCTTCAGAACGGCGCGCGTAAACCCGGGCGATTCGTAAACCGAGCCCGGAATGGGACGCTTGCTCTGCAGTATTCCGTCCGACGTGACAGTCGGAGCGGGCCGGGATTGGGCGGGGAGCACCGGCGCGGCGCCAAGTGCGAGGAACAGCGCGACTATCGATCGATACGACGTGGCCATACGGGAATCTTACGTGTCATGCGCCGGTCGCGCCATCCATCCACATGGCAGCGAC
>DATNCZ010000003.1:0-7395 GCA_035553335.1 Gemmatimonadaceae bacterium | reverse complement strand
TCGGGTAGGGCGCGATGCGAGCCGGATTGCGGAGGAGGTCATTGCGCACCTCGCAGGTCTTGTGGGTGCAGACGTTACTGTGACGCTCGACATAAGCGCAGAGATCCCAGGTGGCGCTCCCGATCAGGTTGTTCGCACGGTAACTGAGAATGCTCGTACGTTGAAGTTCAATAGCCAGGGGTTTGAAACGGAATAACGAGCTGGCAATACAGTAACGAGAACGAAGTATCACGTACAGGGAGGGTTACGTATCTGTCTCCATCGGACGACATACAGGCGATTGCATCTGTAGCCACTGCAATCGGCGTCTTCATCGCAGGTTGGCAGCTCCGTGTAGGGAAGCAGCAGGGACTGACCTCCTTCGAAGACAATCTCGCAGCACAATATCGCAGCATTACCAGGGAGATCCCCGTTGCGGCGCTATTGGGGGAAGATCTGGAGAAGGACGAGCAGCTTCGTGCCCTGCCACACTTCTACCATTACTTCGATCTCTCCAACGAGCAGGCATATCTTCATCGTCGGGGTCGTCTGCGAAGCCAAACGTGGAACGAGTGGCGCGACGGAATTGTGCAGAATTTGGAACGTCCCGCGTTCAAGGCAGCGTGGGACGATGTAAGTAACCGTGCGCCGGAGAGCTTCAACGATCTCCGAGAGGCGCTAAAACAGCCACCAGCAGCGTCGGATTCTGCCGTTCGTCAAATTACGAAGGCTGCGTCAGCGCGCACTCCTCGAATCCCGAAAGGATTCAGGGCTCCTCCCGATGAGCTAGTCGGTGAACCAGAAGCTTTTGAACCCAGGCAGGTGCAACCTTAAAAAAGAGACGCTTATCAAGGATGCCGGTTTCGAGCATTCGCTCAACGCCTCCCGTGAACTCAAGTGCGTTCGTTAACACCTTCACTGGGTCATTATAGTCATTCGGAACCGTCCTCATACGCTGGTAAATGGCGTCGAACGTATAGGATTCCTCCAGCTCCCTGTAGGTGTCGACCTGACCTCGAGCGTGGTCATAGTATTCATCGTGAAGAGGTTCTGGGAGAACTCCGGTGATAACCGTTTGCTCTTTTGTGCGCGCATTGGTGAGGCCAGCGCGAATGAGGCCGTAGTTATTGGCAATCTCTTTGTAGAGATGGCGTCGCATTCGGCCACGTTTACCCCTTTCATTCCATTTGGTCCCTATGACCCCAACAGCGGCACTTCCCAGGTACTTTGTTGCTTCGATTGCCCAATCTGGAACGGCCATAGAGACGGCGTAGGAGGGACAGCTTCTGGTGAGCTAATTGAAGGTCACGAGGTAGCACGCTCTTCAAATATCCCTCGGTAGTTAGCGTTGTCGAGTGCCCTAACTGCTTCGATCTACACGTAAACTCGGCGTATAGCACACCAGCGCGTGCGCCGAGCCTAAATCGACAGACTCCGGTCTGTAATATCCGGATCGTAACCTCCATTGCGTCGCTGTTCCTCCGGATACGGAAATGCCGTCAGCATCTTCGCTATCTCGAACAAACCCGCCTGACCCTCGCCGTATCCTCCGGGACAAAGATCGCCACTGACTTCCCCGTCCGTTCCGTCCCCGTACCCAGAAACGCCCCTGCAACCTTCGCCCCCGCGCCCGGCTCATCGATGCCACCCATGATGATCCCATTGGCGCCCACTTCAGCGGCCTTTTTCCTCATCGATTTCATCATGCCGCTTTCTGTCGTAAATCCGGTGTTACCAGCCGAATTGAGCAGGGCAACCTCTGTGTACGTGGTTCCCACCTTGCTGGGCGACGTATAGATCTTGACGGCGTCAGGACATGTCCTCGCAAGATGGACGGAATTATCAATGAGCGCGGCGTTCGTCCGCGTGCATGCAGTGAACACACTTGCCACCACGACCAAGACCACCAGTCGCCTGATCATACGCGTTACCGGATAGAGTGACGCCGCGCAACGAGACTGTGAGTCTCACTGGCATACGAGCCTCCAGCTGAGTTCGCAATCGCGCCCTCAGCATTTGTGGGAATCAACCGACTGAATCGAACCGGCCGATCCCGGAGCACGGCACTAAACCCACAACGTATGAAGCACCACTGACAATCGGTCCGCATCTCGCCCAGGCATGAACTCGGATGGGCATCAAGAGGCCGATGATTGCCGAAATTAGTAACCAAAGTATACTAATTTCTACTACAGGTATCCCGCACGCACCTTTTTCATGAGCTCCATGCGGCGTCCCCGGCGGCAGATCGGCACCCTCCAATCCCGCTCGACTCTCGGCGATCCTCGACGCCAGCGGAGCATGGGCAGATCAGCAATCGCCGACGCCACCGGCACTCTGTCTGTTCGGACGTGCGGCGCGCGACAAAGACGCGCACCACGACGCCATCCCGGAGGCCCGCACCAGAATATTTTGCAGCAACGGCCTGCACACAGTGCAGGCGCGCGACGATCATCCGCCGTTTATAGTACACCGATGCCCATCACGAAAACCCCACCCACATTCCGCCCTGCAACGCACACCGACATCCCCGCCCTCCACGCCCTCGTCGAAAGCGCCTACCGCGGCGACTCCGCGCGCCTCGGCTGGACCCACGAAGCCGATCTCCTCGACGGCCAACGCACCGATCCCGAATCGTTGACCGAGATCATCGACGATCCCGATCAACGAATCCTCGTCGCCCTCGACGGACCGGACATCATCGGCTGCGTCCAGATCGCCAGAAAAGAGCACGGCACGTCCTACCTCGGACTCCTCTCCGTGGATCCCCGACGACAGGCAACCGGGCTCGGCAAGCAACTCATAACTGCCGCCGAGCGCGCGGCCGCGACTTACTTCGGCGCGCACACGATCGAGATGACCGTCATCAAGCAGCGCACCGAGCTCATCGACTACTACCACCGCCGCGGCTACTCACCAACCGGCGAGGAACGACCGTTCCCACACGGTGACGTGCGCTTTGGTTTGCCGAGAACTGCCGAGCTGGTGTTCGTCGTTCTATCAAAGCACATCGCATAGCCCCAACCCGGCGCCCCGCTCTTTTCATCCACCACCGATACTCAGCTTCCCAATCCCATCGCGTTGCTCACGCTGATGCGGCCCTTTCCATAGTACTGCTCCCTGTTCCGCTGCCCGAACTGGATCGCCGACTTCTCGATGAGAGCCTTGATCCGCGACGGGGCCGCGTTCGGGTACTGCGCGAAGAGAAGCGCGGCGAGTCCACTCACGTGAGGCGTTGCCTGGCTCGTTCCGATGAAGCCGGCCAGTCGATTCCCACTCTGACATCCGGCGAAACCGAGCGGGGTGCCGGTCGTGTCGAACACGAGTGTCGTCTTGCTGCAGAACGACCAGACCCACGACGCGATGTCAGTTCCCCACGGCCAGTTCGATGCCGGGAAGCCATCCGCTGCGTCGGCGTTGCCGCCAGGTGCGGCGACGTCGATCGACTTGCGACCGAAGTTGGTGTAGAACGCCGGCGTATTCGGATCTTCGCCGGCGACGCTTGGCCCGACTGCCGACACGCAGATCACATGCGGTGCGTCGCAGTACGCTTCATACACGTTGCCATTCTGATCCAGATCCACGGCGTCGTTCCCCGCTGCAACGACTACGAGCATGCCCTTGCTGTTGGCGTAGTCGAAAATGCGCTTGATCAGGTTGACGTAACGACGGTTGCCGGGCTTGGCGAAGCTTCCGCCGAGGCTCAGGTTGCCGACGTTGGCGCCATGATCGGCGGAATACAGAACGCCGGTGAGAACTCCGCTGAGGGGTCCAACTCCCTGCCCGTTGAGCACCTTCACGCCGATGAGCGTGGTGTGCGACGTGACGCCGGCAAGCGCGACCGCCTTGCTGCTCACCTGCGTTGCGACGTTGGTACCGTGGCCGTTGTAATCGGAGATCAGGTTGCGCGAAGGAAAGAAGTGCGCGGTGATCGAATCGTCCGACGGCACGAAGGACGTTGAGCGCGACAGGTCGACCAGGCCGTTGAGATCGGGCGCATCGTAGTCGATTCCGCTATCCATGATCGCGACTGTAACGCTCGACGATCCGAGCTTGCCGGCGGCCCATGCCTTGTCCGCACCGATGAGGCGCATGTTCCACTGCCACGCGAAACGACCCGCCGCGGCTGGATTGCCCTGACTCGTCGCGGCGTCGTCGACGACCGATCCCACGCTGCTCTGAATGGATGGCACCGGAAGATCCAGCGCGATCTGGATGTCCGGCTCGACATCGTCCACTCCCTTGAGGCTTGCCAGTTGCGCGGCGTTGGCGTCGCTGATGTTGCTCACCACCGCGAAGCCAGCGCCGGTATGCACGCGCTCGAGCTTGCCGCCGAGGTTCGCGATCCGACTCGCCAGATCACTTCCGAAGCCGGCACTGCTGGACAGGATGTAGCGACCATTGGTGTGCGCTGCCGCGCTGAGTACGCCACGCGACGCGCTTACGGTGGGGGCGACCGGATTGGGGCTGTCCGGTGCGCACGCCACGAACGCAACTGCTCCGGCTATTCCGGCGATGACACGGTAACGGTGATTCAATTTGACCTTCCGGGGTTGGTGGTGAATCCGTAAGATTTCACCTCGGGCAGCGAACTTACGAAATTCGGTGACGTTGTCAATTCAATTGTTTACAGCCAGTCGCTGGTGATGGGTTGGTGAAGGATTTGGACTCCCGCCAAAATACCGCATGACGCCCCCAATCGAGCGAATCCGCGACATCCTCGCGCCGACCTACACCGTGGATCGGGAGCTCGGTCGCGGGGGTATGGCGACGGTTTATCTCGCGCAGGATTCCAAACACGAGCGGATCGTCGCACTCAAGGTGCTGCATCCGGATCTCGCTGCCTCGCTCGGTCCCGATCGATTCCTCCGCGAGATTCGCGTCGCTGCTCGGCTCAACCACCCACATATCCTGCCGCTTTTCGATTCGGGTGAGATCGAGGGTCTGCTGTATTACGTTATGCCGTACGTAGAGGGCGAGTCGTTGCGCGAACGGCTGGACCGTCAACAACCGCTGCCGATCGACGAGGCGATACACCACGCGCTCGCAGTCGCATCTGCACTGGATTACGCGCACCGTCAGAATGTGGTGCACCGCGACATCAAGCCCGAGAACGTGATGCTGTACGAGGGCGAGCCGATGGTGATGGACTTCGGCATCGCCAAGGCGGTGAGCGCTGCCGGCACGCAGACGGCAATGCTCACGCAGACGGGGATGATGGTCGGAACTCCGGCATACGTGAGTCCGGAGCAGGCTGCGGGTGAATCGCAGCTGGATGGACGCAGCGATCAGTACAGCCTCGCGTGCATGCTGTACGAGATGCTCTCGGGCCAGCGTCCGTTCACTGGAACGACTGCGCAGGCGATACTCGCTAAACGTTTTACAGAAATACCGAAGCGCATCCGTGAACTTCGGTCGAGCGTGCCGGAGAACGTCGATCACGCGCTGTTCAAGGCGATGTCGGTGGAGGTGGGGGATCGCTACAAGACAGCGGCGCTGTTCGCGCAGGCGCTGACGTCGAGCAGTCTCGTCACGCCGCTGGATACGCTCACGATGCC
Source organism: Gemmatimonadaceae bacterium (assembly GCA_035553335.1). Lineage (GTDB taxonomy): Bacteria > Gemmatimonadota > Gemmatimonadetes > Gemmatimonadales > Gemmatimonadaceae > Fen-1247. The sequence goes on along the minus strand of DATNCZ010000003.1, from coordinate 1,858 downwards.
GCAGCAGGTTGTGTCGACTGCGAAATCCGTCGCGGTGCTGCCGTTCGCGAACATGAGTGCCGACGCGGACAACGAGTACTTCACTGACGGAATGGCGGAAGAGATCATCAACGCTCTGACCAAGATCCAGTCGCTGCGCGTTGCGTCACGCACGTCGTCGTTCGCATTCAAGGGGAAGAACGAGGACATCGGTGACATCGGACGCAAGTTGAAGGTGTCGACGGTTCTCGAGGGCAGCGTGCGCAAGATGGGGAACAAGCTCCGCATCACTGCGCAGCTCGTGAACGTCGCCGACGGATATCATCTCTGGTCGGAACGATACGACCGCGAGCTCGAAGATGTATTCGCAATCCAGGACGACATCTCGCAGGCGATCGTCAAGGCACTTCGCGTGATTCTCACGGAAGGTGAGAAGAAGGCGATCGAGAAGGCGCGATCGGTCAACGTGCAGGCGTACGATTATTACCTCCGCGGCCAGCAATACTTCCATCAGTGGCGTCGCAAGAGCATGGAGTATGCTCGACAGATGTTCAATCGCGCGGTGGAGATCGATCCTGAATACGCGCTCGCGCACGCCGGTATCGCCGACGCGTGCTCGCTGCTCTACACCAACTGGGACGCGCGGGAGTTCAATCTGCGCCAGGCGGACATCGCGAGCAGGCGCGCACTGGAGCTCGAGCCGGGGCTGGCGGAGGCTCACGTGGCGCGCGGGATCGCGCTGTCGCTGACAAAGCAATTCGAGGAAGCGGACCAGGAGTTCGAAACGGCGTTGCGTCTCAATCCCAAGCTGTACGAGGCGGCGTACTTCTACGGACGCGGTCTCAAATCGCAGGGCCGCAGTGCGGACGCTGCCAAGATGTTCGAGCGTGCGTCGCTGCTCAGGCCTGATGATTTCCTGGCTCCGAACTTTCTGGCATCGGTCCTCAACGACATGGGGCTCAAAGCAGACGCTGAAGTGGCACGCCAGTTGTCGCTGCGGCTCATCGATGAAAGGCTCGAGCTGAATCCCGACGATGCAAGGGCAACGAATCTCGGCGCGGCGCTGCTGGCGAAAATCGGCGACCGTGACCGGACCCTCGACTACATTCGCCGCTCGCTGACGATCGACCCCGAAGATTCGACGATGTTATACAACATCGCCTGCGCGTACGCGCTGATCGGTATGCCGGACGAGGCGCTGGCCAGTCTGGAGACGGCGGTGGACAGGGGGTTCGGACACAAGGAGTGGATCGAGCACGACAGCGATCTCGAATCCATACGCGAGACGCCGCGTTTTCAGGCGATCGCGCAGGCGATGTAACAAAGTCGTCATCCCCAGCGAACGCTCCCCGGACTCGCTGGTCACCCCCTCGTCATTCCCGCGAAAGCGGGAATCCATCTGTTGCCGACCAGCTTCCAGCTGTGATCGCACTCAGAGATCGATAACATGGATTCCCGCTTTCGCGGGAATGACGATGAGTGCGGGAATGCCAGCCCGCTACTTCTTTCCCTTCCCCTCGAACAACTTCAGCCACTCCCCGTACCCTTCCTCCGCCAACTTCTCCACCGGCACGAACCGCATCGACGCGGAGTTCATGCAGTAACGCAGACCGGTCGGCCCCGGCCCGTCGTCGAACACATGCCCCAGATGTGAATCAGCCTGTGCAGATCGCACTTCGGTGCGCGTCATGCCGAGCTTGTTGTCGGTTCTGGTCGTGACGTTCGCTTCATCCAGCGGCTTCGTGAAACTCGGCCACCCGCAATGCGCGTCGAACTTGTCGAGCGAGCTGAAGAGCGGCTCGCCAGATACGACATCCACGTAGATGCCTGCTTCGTGATTGTCGTTGTACTCGTTCGTGAACGGACGCTCGGTGCCTTC
>DATNCZ010000002.1:0-11053 GCA_035553335.1 Gemmatimonadaceae bacterium | reverse complement strand
CGAAACGCGATTCGACGCGCGGAACGCGCTCGAGATTCTACATGACTTCGACATCGTCGTCGATGGAACTGACAACTTCGCTACGCGATACCTGACCAATGACGCTGCGGTATTGCTCGGCAAGCCGAACGCCTTCGGGTGCATCTTTCGCTTCGAGGGCCAGGCGTCGGTCTTCGGCGCGCAGAACGGACCATGCTACCGCTGCCTCTTCCGTGATCCGCCGCCTGCCGGTCTCATTCCGAATTGTGCCGAAGCGGGAGTGCTTGGCGTGCTGCCCGGCCTGGTCGGAACCATCCAGGCAGTGGAGACGCTCAAGCTGATTCTGGGCGTCGGTGATTCTCTGGTGGGACGTCTCCTCCTGATCGAAACACTCGGCATGACATTTCGCTCGATTACCGTCCGCCGCGACCCCGCATGTCCCGCCTGCGGCGAAGCGGCATCTGGCGGCGCGACGATTCGGAGCCTCGACGACCGTGCATCCGACTACGATGACGTCTCGTGCGCCAAACCAACCACAAGTGCCGATTCCAGCAATGGAGCAGGGATGATTAGAGAGATATCCGCCACCGAGCTTGCTGCGCGAATCACGCGCGGAGACGACTTCGACCTCGTCGATGTCAGAGAACCTGCCGAATGGGCGATAGCGCGTATAGAAGGCGCGCGCCTGGTGCCGCTGGCAACCATCGGCGCTGCGAGCCGCGACTGGGATCGCTCGCGCGAAGTCGTGTTGTACTGCAAGGCAGGTGTTCGCAGCATGCACGCCGCCGAGGAGCTGGTGCGGCAGGGATTCACGCATGTGACCAACGTTGCGGGCGGGATTGTGAGCTGGACCAACGACGTCGATCCGTCGTTACCGCGCTACTAGAATCCGGCCACAGCGCGGGGTAACGCCCCTTGCGCTCGACTGGCATATTTGACCCGATGCCAAAGCGTGGCCAGCACCTCTTTTCAAACACTTTGTCGAACGGTCGTTCGAATTGAGCTACGGCTTCGTTGGAGTCGTGATCGGCCTCTCCCAGATTGGTTTGGCCACGCTGGCGGGTGCGCTGGATTATGCGCGGCGATCGCGCGCGAGCATGGCCGGTACCGGAGCTCATGAAGGCGCCGGCAATGCACGACGGCTGCTCTCGGGCGAATTCGGCGCGCCTGAAGTCCTCGCCGCGCTTCGAAGCGCGTCGAACGCCGACACCGCGCAGGCGCTGGTCTGGCTCGGACTGGAGCGGGTGCATCCCGCCGAGCGTGACGCGCTGGTCGAGATGCTGCGCCGGGAGCCGTGGGTGCGTCAGGCGATCGACGGCGCTCGCTCGCTGATGTGGTGGAAACGACTGGCTGCGGCGCGCACGCTCTCGCTTCTCGCGAGTGCTCAGGATCGCGCTACGATCCTGCAGCTGCTGTCGGATTCCCACCCTGCAGTACAGAGCGCGGCGACCACGTGCCTGAATCGCTACGCCGATGAGGAGCTGCTCACCGCCGTCATCGACGGTCTCTCGTCGGCATCTTCGGCGGTGCGTGCATATCAGCTCAGCGTACTGCAGGGCTACCAGTCGCTGGCCGGCCCGATGCTGCTCGCGCGGATCCGCGCAGACGCGCCGCCGCACAAGCTGTATGCGTATATCCACGCCGCGGCGGTGCTGGATGACGCCGACTGCATGGCGCGCATCGCGACTCTTTCGACGCATCCGCATCCGGAAGTGCGCGTTGCCGTGGCGCGCGTGCTGCGTCGCAAATGGGGAGACACGGTTCAGGTGAAGTTGCTCTCGATGCTTCGCGACTCGGATTGGCGCGTGCGCGCGCAGGCGGCGCGTGCACTGGCGGGATCGACCGACGAGCGCACGGTGCAGGAGCTGTCCCGCGCGCTGACTGACAGCAACTGGTGGGTCCGATTCCGTGCCGGCCTTTCACTGGCTTCCATGGGCGTTCCCGGGAAGCAGGCACTTTCAGAAGCGCTCGACAATGCCGACAGGTATGCGCGCGACATGGCGATGCTGGTGATCGGACTGTCGGAAGCCAGCGTAGCGGAGTTGTCAGCGGGATGACGATAGCCGGCATTCTGTTCGCGGTGATGATGACAATCATGATTTTCTTTCTCGTCATCAACTCGTTTCATTCGATTCTGCTGATGTGCGCGGTTCCCGAACTGTGGTCCCACTGGCAACTGGCTGACGACGAATATTTCCATGCACTGGTCGGGACCGACGCCCTCCCTCCGATTTCCGTAATAGCTTCGCTGCAGCATTCGCCGCTGCCGCCGGTCGAAATCGCGGCGATGCTGCTCGCGCTCGACTATCCGCGTTTCGAGGTAATTCTCGTCGTCGACGGCGCGGCGGAGAATTCCCTCGGCAATCTCGTTGCCGCGCTGCAACTCTACGAGGTTCCTCCGGCCTTCACCATCAACGTGCGCACTCGGCCGGTGCGCGCCTACTACCGGTCGCGCACGTATCCACGATTGCTCTGCATCGATATGCCGGACACATCGATCGGTGACGCCTTGAACGCGGCGATCAATGCCGCGCGATATCCGCATGCGGTCGCGGCTGGTCCGAACGTGGTCTTCGAGCGTGACGCGTTGCTCAGGCTGTCGCGCCCTTTTCTGCTGGATCGGTCCGTGGCGTGCGCGAGCGGTATCCTCCGGCCAGTGAGTGGTGCGGAGCTGCGAGACGGGAAGATTACACTCAGGCGTGGCCGCGGCTGGGTGGACGGGTGCCAGACTATCGAATTTCTGCGCAATTTCGTGTATCTGCGGTTGGGCTGGAATCGTGTCGCAAGCAACATCGTGGTCCCGAGCAATCCGGTCATGTTCAAGCGCGAGCACATCTTCGGCATGGGTGGCTTCGACGCGACTGTGGAGGTGCCAGCGGTCGACATCGCCATGCGGATGGCGCGATATCTGACCGACAATGGCATCAACGCCATGATGCCGGTCATCCCCGACCCGGTTGCATGGTTCGTCGTTTCGGGCGATCTGACGACCATCGGCCGAACGCGCAGAGCCTGGATGCGGGGCTTGCGCCGCGCACTAGTCCACAACTCGGAAATGCTGCTCAACCCGGAATACGGGATGTTCGGCCTCGTTGCGATGCCGTATTTCTGGCTCGGAGTCGTTATTGCGCCGATTCTGGAGCTGCTGGGCTATTTTGGCCTCGTCGCGGGGCTCGCAACGGGAGTGCTCGGTTCGTCATTTGCCTGGGCCTACTTGGCGTCCGTGGTCGGATACGGCATACTCCTATCTATATGGAGCGTGGTGTTCCAGGTCACGTTCCTGCCCAGTAACGACGGACGAAGCAATGCCGCGAGGCTGCTCTCGTACGCCGTGATCGAATCGCTGGGATACCGTCAGATTCTCCTGCTCTTTCGTGCCGCTGCGTATTTTTTCGACCGTCAACCCAAACATCCCAATGGACAACCATCGCCTTCAGGCGTTACATGACGCAGGCCAGTCGATCTGGCTCGATTACATAGATCGTACCATGCTGCACAACGGTGACCTCGAGCGCCGCCTCACGGACGACGTGCTCACCGGCATGACCTCGAATCCGACCATCTTTCAGAAGGCGCTCGCCGAAGGCACTGCGTACGACGATCAGCTCCGTGCAGCGCCGGCATCGCTCGACGTCAAGCAGTTGTTCGAGCTGGTAGAGACGCAGGACGTTCGCGACGCGTGCGACGTATTCGCGGATGTCTACCACCGCACCAACGGTGACGACGGCTACGTCTCGATCGAAGTCTCCGCCAATCTGGCGAACGATGCGGCAGCAACGATCGAGGAAGCACACCGGCTCTGGGCAACGGTCAACCGTCCCAATCTTCTCGTGAAGGTCCCTGGAACGGTCGAGGGTGCCAAGGCGGTGAGGCAGCTCATCACAGACGGCGTCAATGTGAACATAACGCTGCTTTTCGCGGTAAAGGCGCACGAGCGCGTGATCGACGCGTACATCGATGGACTCGAAGCGCGTGTCTCGAAGAAACTGCCGATCGACAGGATCGCATCAGTAGCGAGTTTCTTCGTCAGCCGCGTGGATACGGAGGTGGACAAACGGCTCGAGGCCATCGGCGGCAGCGCGCGGCAGTACGAGGGGAAGGCCGCCATCGCCAATGCCAAGATGGCTTATCAGCTATTCGTAACGAAGTTCGGCGGAGCGCGCTGGAACGCGCTCGAAGCAAAAGGTGCGCGCGTCCAGCGTCCGTTGTGGGCGAGCACCAGCACCAAGAATCCCGCGTACCGCGACGTGCTCTACGTTGAAAACCTCATCGGGCCCGACACGGTGAACACGATGCCGCCAAAGACGATCGAGGATTTCCGCGATCACGGAATAGTCGCGCGCACGGTAGATGCCGACATGGCCCAGGCGCGCGCGGAACTCGCAGCGATCGCCCAGGCGGGCGTCAGCCTCGACGACGTGACGGATACGCTGTTGCGCGAAGGCATCGCGAGCTTCGAAAAATCGTTCGAGACTATGACCGCCGGCATCAAGGCCAAGGTCGCGCAGCTTCACTCCAGCAAGATCTGATGCCGTATATTCGCCGCACCAAAATAGTCTGCACGCTCGGCCCCTCGACTGCAACGCACGACACGATCATGGCGATCGCGGAAGCGGGCATGAACGTCGCGCGTCTGAACTTCTCGCACGGCACCCACGCCGATCACGCCGAGCGAATCCGCACAGTCCGCCAGATCGCCGACGAGCTGGGCCAGCCAATCGCGATACTCGGCGATCTCCAGGGGCCGCGCATCCGCATCGGCGAACTGGCGTTGAGCCTCCCCCTCAAGCCGGGCGACGATGTAACACTGGTGCATGAAGGCGAGGAGATGGGCGGCGAAATACCGGTCACGTATACAGAGCTCGCGAACGACGTGAAGGTCGGTGACCGGATTCTAGTCGACGATGGACTGATCGAGCTAGTAGCGCTCGACGTGCGCGCGCCGCGGGTACACGCGCGTGTCATTCACGGAGGTGTCCTCCGGAGTCACAAGGGATTGAATCTGCCCGGTGTGCAGGTCTCCGCTCCATCGCTCACGGACAAGGACATCGCGGACGTCAAATTCGCGATCGAGCAGGAGCTGGACTATCTCGCCCTCAGCTTCGTGCGTCGCGCCGAGGACATAACGTCGCTGCGTGCACTGCTGCCGCCGTGGATGAACATCGTCGCGAAGATCGAGAAGGACGCCGCACTGGCCAACATCGAATCCATCATCCGTGCGTCGGATGGCGTCATGGTCGCGCGCGGCGATCTGGGCGTCGAGCTGCCGTTTGAAGAAGTGCCCGTCGCACAGAAGATGATCATTGCACTCGCCAATCAGATCGGCCGTCCGGTAATTACAGCGACGCAGATGCTCGAGTCGATGGTGACGAATCCTCGGCCGACTCGCGCCGAGGCGAGCGACGTGGCGAACGCAATACTCGACGGGACTGACGCGGTGATGCTCTCCGCCGAAACCGCCGCGGGAAGTTATCCGCGACTGGCCGTCGAGGCGATGAGTCGCATCATCGCGGAGATCGAGCAGCATCCGCCGTCACATCACTTTCGCGATTCACGCAACCGGCAGATCGGAATCGTGACGACGGAAGTCGCGATCGCCGCTGCGACCGTTGCCGCCGTCAGAATGCTCGGCGCACCACTCGTGGTCGTGATCACCAAGAGCGGCTTTTCTGCCCGCATCGTCTCGTCGCATCGGCCCCCCGTTCCCGTGCTTGCGCTCACCGACAACACGCGCACTCGCAATCAGCTGGCGTTGTTGTGGGGCGTGATTCCGCATGTTGCCGAATCGCGCCCGACCTACACCGAGATGGCAGAAGTCGGCAAGCTGGTAGTGCGCGATCTCAACCTCGCGGCTGCGGGAGACCGCGTGATCTTCACTGCGGGACATCCATTCGGAATTCCAGGCACGACCAATCTGCTCAAAGTGGAGGTCGTGTGATTCAACACCGGAGCTCGAGCGGAGCGCCGCGCAAAGCGCTCCAGTGAGGTCGTCGTGAAGCTCACGTTCCTCGGCACCGGCACGAGCTTCGGCGTGCCCCAGATCGGCTGCGGCTGCGCCGTGTGCAGATCACCCGATCCGCGCGACAAGCGCGGCAGGGTAGGGGCGCTGGTCGAGACGAACGGCGGAACGCGGCTCCTTATAGACACGCCGCCGGAACTGCGACTCCAGTTGATCGCAAACGGCATCGATCGCGTGGATGCGGTTCTGTTCACGCACGAGCACGCCGATCACACGCACGGGTTGGACGACATTCGTGCGATCACCAATCGCCGGGCGGCGCCGCTGACGATGTACGGACCGCCGACGACACTCGACAGCCTGCGTCAACGCTTCCCGTACATATTCGATGAGAACATGCGCGTGTTGCCTGGCACGAGCAAGCCGGAAGGGCGGGCTGAAGCACTCCTTCCGGGTGTACCGGTATCGATCGGCGACGCCATAGTCACCCCCGTCGCTGTGCCGCATGGCCTTGTCACGGTTTTTGCATACCGTATCGGCGATCTGGCATACGTGACCGACGCCAAGAGCATCCCACCCGAAGCGGCCGCAATACTCCGTGGCGCGAAGGTGCTTGTCATCAACGCGTTGTTCCGAACCGACCATCCGAGCCACCTGAGCCTCCCTGAAGCAATCAGCGCGGCGAGGGAGCTGGGCGCCGAGCGCACGTACCTGACTCATCTCACACACGACAACTTTCACGCCGATCTCGAGGCTGAGCTGCCGCGCGACATACAACCAGCTTTTGACGGATTGACGGTACGGATATGATCTCGATCGACTTTACAAACATGATGGCGAGCGCCGTCGAGAACGGTGTGACGGACGAGGAATGGGAAGAGGCGTACGGTGCATTCGCCACGGTGCACAAGGGAGTCGAGACGCTGCGAAGCGACGGCGTCGCCGATTTCATGAACCTCCCGCGCAACGCACCGCTGCTGCAACAGGCAATCGATTTCGCGGGCCGCAGTCGCGGACGCTACGACGACGCGATCATACTCGGGATCGGCGGATCTGCGCTCGGTCCGATCGCGCTCAAGACCGCTCTGTGCGGCTCGGGCTGGAACGAGCTGTCCAGCGAGGCGCGATCGGGCCATCCGCGCCTGCACGTGCTCGACAACATCGATCCGGTGACCATCGCGGCAGTGCTCGACAGGCTCGTGCTGGAGCGCACGCTGTTCATCGTCACTTCGAAATCCGGCGGCACTGCGGAGACTATGTCGCAGTTTCTCATCGCTCACGAGCGTGTGGCGAACGCCGGGCTCAAGATTGCGGATCACTTCGTCTTCGTTACCGATCCAACAACTGGCGCTCTCAGACCGCTCGCTGGTGAGCTCGGAGTATCGGCGCTCGACATTCCTCCCGGCGTGGGAGGACGTTACAGCGTGCTCACTCCGGTGGGAACGCTTCCCGCGGCATTGCTCGGAATCAACGTGGCCGACCTCCTCGTGGGCGCGGGCGAGATGCTCGACAGGTGCGCGACGACCGACCTGTCGCAGAATCCCGCGGGTATAATCGGCTCGCTCTTCTACATGAGCGACGTGCGTCATGGACGCGTGGTCGACGTGCTCATGCCCTATGCCGATCCGTTGCGTGATTTCGCCGCGTGGTTCGTTCAGCTGTGGGCCGAATCACTCGGCAAGCATCGCGGCGATGGCAAATCTGTTGGAAGCACGCCGCTCCCCGCACTCGGCGCTACGGACCAGCACAGCCAGGTTCAATCGTTCATGGAAGGACCGGCCAACAAGGTGATCGCATTCATCGCCGTAAAGGATCACGGCACAGACATCGTCATCCCGTCGGCTTTCGAGCACGTCACCGAGCTCGGCTACCTGGGAGGCCACACGCTTGGCGAGCTGCTCGACATCGAGCAGCGTGCGACGGCCGGTGCCCTGGCCAAGCGTGGCCGGAGCAATCTCACGATCCGAATGGAGAAGGTCGATGCCCGGGGCGTGGGTGCGCTCATGATGATGTTCGAGCTCGCCACCGCGTATGCCGGCCAGATGTACGGGGTAAACGCGTTCAATCAGCCCGGAGTCGAGCTGGGCAAGCAATTCGCGTATGCGCTGCTTGGCAGGCCGGGCGCCGAGGCGGCGAAGGCACAGTGGGACGCCCTTCCCAAGCCAGACCCGCGCTGGTCGCAGGGAGACTAAATTCAACGATGACTCAGACGAAGACCGAACAGTTGTTCGAAGGCGCCGTCACTGTCAGGAATGGTGCCATATCGATAACCGATGCGTCCCGCGTTGCCGGGCCGTACATGGATACGCTCGTGCGCCAGGCGGTATTCGGCACCGAGGACCAGAAGGCCGATGCGCGTTGGCTGATCTGGGAGATAGCCCAGGCCGTGGGAATCCATCCCGCGTCGATCCACGATCTCTACATGGCGCGCGGCAAGGGTGCGTACGACGACGTCACCGTTCCGGCGATCAATGTGCGCGGAATGGCGTACGACACGGCGCGCGCGGTGTTCCGTGCGGCGAACAAGCTGAACGCTGGCGCATTCGTGCTCGAGATCGCGCGCTCCGAGATCGCATACACCGACCAGCGGCCGGGTGAGTACGCGTCGGTAATGCTTGCGGCCGCGATTCGCGAGGGGTTCCGCGGCCCGCTCTTCATTCAGGGCGACCATTTTCAGATCAGCGCGAAGAAGTTCGCGACCAATCCGGACCAGGAAGCGGGTGCGGTCAAGCAGCTCGCGGTGGAAGCAGTTGCAGCGGGCTTCTACAACATCGACATCGACACGTCCACGCTCGTCGATCTCTCCAAGCCGACGCTCGCGGAGCAACAGCGCACCAATGTCGAGCAGTGCGCGGACATCGCCGCATTCATTCGCGGTCTGCAGCCCGCAGGCATCACCATCTCGCTCGGCGGCGAAATCGGCGAAGTCGGAACAGAGAACTCGACGCCGGAGGAGCTGCGTGCCTACATGGACGGCTTCAACAGTCTTCTTGGCCGTGAATCACCCGGCACGGAAGGTCTGTCCAAGGTCAGCGTGCAGTCGGGCACCTCGCACGGTGGTATAGTGCTTCCCGACGGATCGATCAAGGAAGTCGCGATCGACTTCGGCACGCTCACCACGTTGTCCGATATCGCGCGCAAGGAATACGGCCTCGCCGGTGCAGTCCAACACGGCGCCTCGACGCTTCCGGACGAGCTGTTCCACAAGTTCCCCGGCACCGGCGCCTGCGAGATTCACCTCGCGACGAATTTTCAGAACATGCTGTTCGACCACATGCATGAATCGTTGCGCAGCGAGATCTACGCGTGGCTGGACGTGAACACCAAGGACGAGCGCAAGCCCACCGACACGGACGAGCAATTCTATTACAAGACCCGCAAGAAAGCGCTGGGTCCGTTCAAGCGTAAGATCTGGGACATGCCGGCCGACGTGAAGGAAACGATGGCCAGGGCATACGACGAGAAGTTCGGTTTCCTTTTCAGGCAGCTGAACATCCACGATACGCGTGACCTGGTAGCGAAGTACGTTCACACTCCCGCGCAACATCGTCCCATGCCGCACCCCGATCTTGCAGTGGTCGAAGCGGCACCTGACGACGCGGATCTGAGCGACTGAGTTCTTGTGAATGAGCGTGACAAGTCGGCCGAGCTCAGACAGCTGGGTCACGATGTTCGGAACGCGCTGAACGGCGTAGCTGTCAACCTCGAGGTTGCACGCAGCCGCGCCGAGCGCGGCGCCGATGTCACGCAGGTAGCACCGTTTATTGAAACAGCCGTGCAGCAGCTCGACGCTGCAACGCGACTGCACAAGCGTTACGCTGATCTTGTCGCTGATGTCGCGGAGGCTGCGGCGTCGCGCCACAGTGCGCGTTCCGCTGGATCTGCTCCGGCCGATTCCAACCCACATTCCTGAGAACACACCGACGCATGGCAGCTAGCACGAAGCACAGAATCCTCGTCGCCGATGACGAACAGGCGATCACACAGGGCCTGAGCGCGATCCTTTCGGACGAAGGCTACGACGTGTCGATCTGCGCCGACGGCCAGAAAGCGCTGGATGAGCTTCAGAGTGGCGATTATGGTGTAGTACTCGCTGATCTCATGATGCCCAGGGTCGATGGTCTTTCGTTGTTGAAGGCGCTCCAGGAGCGGAGCATTCCGACGGAGTGCATCATCATCACCGGACAGGCGACCGTCGACTCCGCGGTTCAGGCAATGCGCGAGGGTGCATACGACTACATCGAGAAGCCTCTCAATTCGGAGAAGCTCAATCGTCTCAAGGCGCTGATTCCGAAGGCGCTCGAGAAGTACGCCATCGGCCAGAAGAATCGCGAGCTTGCGTCCAAGCTGGAGACGCTCACGCACTACGGCGAGCTCACCGGCCAGTCCGAAGAGATGCGTGCAGTCTACCAGATCATCGATGCGGTCGCGCCGTCGAGCGCATCGGTATTGATCCTCGGCGAATCAGGTACTGGAAAGGAGCTGGTCGCACGCGCGGTGCATTCCAAGAGCGACCGGGCCAAGGGTCCGTTCTTTGCGCTCAACTGTGCCGCACTCCCCAAGGACATTCTCGAGAACGAATTGTTCGGCCATGAAAAGGGTGCGTTCACCGGCTCGATCAACGAGAAGCCGGGCGCGTTCGAGATGGCCGACGGCGGAACGATCTTCCTCGACGAAGTCGCCGAGATGCCCACCGACATCCAGGTGAAGCTGCTGCGCGCCATCGAGAGTCGCAGCGTGCGCAGACTGGGCGGCAAGAAGGAGATTGCGGTCGACATTCGCATAGTTGCAGCGACCAACATGGATCTGCAGAAGGCGCTCGAAGAGGGCGAGCTGCGAGAGGATCTCTACTACCGGCTTGCGGTGGTGGAACTGTTTCTCCCAGCGCTGCGCGAGCGTGTGAGCGACATCCAGCTGCTGGCGAACGAATTCCTGCTTCGCTTCTCGCGCCAGAACAGCAAGCAGCTCACCGGTTTCGACGAGGATGCGTGGGCCTGGATCCACGCGTATCACTGGCCCGGCAACGTTCGCGAGCTGAAGAATGCAGTCGAGCGCGCGGTCATCATAGCGCGCGGGACGGTGGTGACGGCTCAGGACATAATGCCCCGACACCTT
>DATNCZ010000001.1:0-11062 GCA_035553335.1 Gemmatimonadaceae bacterium | reverse complement strand
TTCGACACTGCTGCAGCGACGTTCGGCGGCACTGACTTGCGATGTTGCGTAACGGGTGCAGCATCCTCGGTCACGATCTTCATGATGATCTGCTGCGCAGATCCACCGAGATGCGGTGGATGACCCGCGAGCATCTCGTACAGCACGGAGCCGAGCGAGTAGATGTCACTGCGTGCAGTGATATCCTTCTCCGCCGTCGCCTGCTCCGGGCTCATGTAATGCGGAGTGCCGAGCGAGAGACCAGTCTCCGTCATTCGGCCGCCAGCAGCAGCACTCACCGCCAGCGCGATACCGAAGTCGGCCACCATCGGGCGGCCATCGTGCAGCAGAATATTCTCCGGCTTGATGTCGCGATGCACGACGCCGTGCCTGTGCGCATAATCGAGCGCGTCGGCAACTTCGACGGCGATGTTCACCGACTCATCGATGCCGAGCTGCGTCTCGCGGTCGAGCTTGGCGCGCAGCGTCTCACCTTCGACGAACGGCATTACGTAGTAGAGGAATCCATCTGCGCTGCCGCTGTCGAACAACGGCAGAATATTCGGATGCTGCAGCGCCGCAGTGGTTGCGATCTCCTGAACGAACCGGTCAGCGCCGAGTACGGCCGCCAGTTCCGGCTTCAGCACCTTGATCGCGACGTTGCGGTTGTGCTTGACATCGTGCGCGAGGTACACGGTCGCCATACCACCCTGACCGAGCTCGCGCTCGATCGTGTACCGATCTGCGAGTGCGGAGGCGAGTCTTTCGGCCGAAGTCACGGGGCAGTGTCCACGCGGATAATTCTCGCGCCCCCGCAAGTGCGGCGCTAGTGCCGCCGCTCCTGGTCTCTCGGAAACCGTCCCAGCCAGCGGAGCCGCCCCGGGAACGTCAATTCCCTGTCAGCCACGTAGTTGCGTCATTTATAGTGCGCGCCGTTCCGCCCTTCAACAATCCAGGGGCAGATCTTGCGTGATGCACACGCGCCCAATGTGCGCGGCGCAAAAGCTGACCCCATGTTCGCGCCATTTTTCGCGGCAGAAAGTTCAGCCGGAGTCCGTCCCTACTCCGTTCACGAACGGCCAACAACGACTCCTCCGACGCACCTACACGGAACCGCATTACATCGCGTCGGCTCTACTCCCATTCGCGCCGCGGCCTGGACCAGAGGCAGGCATTCATCCCCGCGAACTAATGCCTCCGCACTGCCGATGGAACGCGAAGAGTAAGCGCGGGAACGAACCCGATGTGCGGCACTTTTCGCGTTGGGGCCGCGCGGAGTGCCGTGAGCTTCCGCTGGGCTTGGACGATCTCGGCAGGATCGAAGCGCGAGGGCGACGGATCGTGACGAATTGTTCGTCGCACATCGACCTCAAGGTCATCACCGTAAGCTCGTCGTGAGGCCACAAACGACTCAATGGCGCTGACGAGGTCAATCGCGCCCGTTGCTGTTGTGACAAGGATCATTCCCTGTGAGCGGTGCCCATGCCACCTCACGATTTGTGCTCGCCCCGATGGCGCGTCAAGCTTTTGAACGAGCGCCACTACGATGTCAATGCTATCGGATGGAGAGACCGCTGCGTGCCGCGGTGGAACATGGGCAGCGCTCTGTGCCGACAGCGTCATCGTTGAAATGGCACCTAGGAAGACGAGCGATGCCACGATACTGCGTGGCTTCATCGAAGACATGCAAAACTCCTAGTTGATAGTGGGAACTCGGATCATAGCTCTCGTCGTGCGGCAGGCAATGCACTCCCCACGTGATAAGAACCGAGAGGGTGTCCATGCTTCCTGCCGATCACTTATCCTTCACGCGCCGCCGTTCTAAGTCTGGTCGGTGCAGGTCCAAATGTCTCCCCAAGGCTCCCACGTAGAGCCTCCATCGTACGAGATCTCCCAGGCTTCGTAGTGGCAATACTCACCACTATTGCCGCCGACGCCGCCACCATCGCCGCCACCCCCAGTGTCTTCGGCATCACATGTCATCTCCGAAGGGCCGCCGCAACTGCGCGATGTCGGATACAAACAGTCAACATACCAAACCATTGCAGCAGCATAGCAAATCGCTCGATCCACGTGCTTCGGCAGTTTTCGGCACTGGCCGACGAGCCGGTAGTATTCTTGGTCGCAGTATGAGTTACCGGAATAGACCTCATCTCCGACAGGCTCATCGGATGTGATCTCCTCGAACGTACCGTCGCTGGACAACATCACGTCACCGGCAACAGTCGGGGATAAGGAGCGTGTTTTCTTGCACGCTGACCCTGAGACCATCGTCGTCGCACGATCGGAAGCCGACCTGACGGACGGGCCTACAATTGCATAATCGCGACACGCCGTTACAACGAGCGCGAAGCAAAACGCAACAACAGCAACGCCGCCAAAGCGCCGAGG
Organism: Gemmatimonadaceae bacterium; assembly: GCA_035553335.1. Taxonomy (GTDB): domain Bacteria; phylum Gemmatimonadota; class Gemmatimonadetes; order Gemmatimonadales; family Gemmatimonadaceae; genus Fen-1247. The sequence continues at coordinate 8,692 of DATNCZ010000001.1, read as the reverse complement.
AAGGCGCGTCCAGCTGGGATGTGATAGCACTATTCAGTTACCGGTTGATGTCGACCTACAAGGCGACAACAACGCGCAACTGCTTTATTCTTTCGATTAGTGACCCTCCCCGGTCGATGGGTCGGCCCGAAGAGTGTCAGGGAGAATCGGGCGAGGACTGGGCGCTGTCCCATCCGAGCAAGCGTATTCCAAACCGACGCTCGACATCAAATATTCGCGCCCTCGCGAGTTCAATACACAGGTAGAGCGCTTGGAACGAATCGACGCCATACGCGGTAATCACGCGGTCTTCACCGCTTAGCCCTGTCAACTGATGACTGCATTGCCAATCAACGTCGGCGGGAATGGGTCGGCCAACGTGGAGGGCGAACGAGGGCGCATCGTCGGCATCTCCTGGCCTCTGCAGGTCCGCACGCGCAATGATGTCTTCAAGAGCCGATTCATGCATAGGAACTCCTGATTGGTTAGCGGGTCAGGCGGGTGCGTGAAGGCATCACCATGCGCCACAGCGAAGCCTCACATGCAGACCATGGAGCGGTTCCACGTTTGGCGTCAAGTCAATTGCAGTTCAATCTGCTCTTCAAACTGGTGGCCGGCAATATTGCGGGACTTAGGTATTCCAGCAAGTGTCGATTTCGCGACAACGTTCGGTAACTGTCAAGCAAGAGGGCTAATTAAAAACAAGACTGAACCGCCCGCGATTGCCGGAGACTCGCAGGGTTAAGAGGTTGGGAGTATGACAAAGCACAGGCGGTTTTCTCCTGAGTTCAGGGAGCGGGCGGTCCGGCTGGTCCGGGAGCGCCAAGGCGAGTACGCCACACAGTGGGCAGCGATCACCTCGATTGCAAGCAAGATAGGTTGTGCTCCAGAGACCCTGCGGCTGTGGATACGTCAGACGGAGTGGGACACGGGAAAGCGACCGGGACTGACGACGAAAGAGCAGGAGCGGCTCAAGACGCTGGAGCGCGAAGTCAGCGATCTACGTTGTGCGAATGAGATTCTCTGCAAAGCATCGGCATAGTTCGCACAGGCGGAGCTCGACCGCCGCGGAATCTGATGGTGGCCTTGATCAACACAAATCGCTATGAGTACGGAGTCGAGCCGATCCGTGCCAGCCTGGTCGATTGCTCCGTCGACGTACTACAAAGAAGTGCTCTCTGACACTACTTCCCCCAGATGCCGCGATTGACCTCCGTGATAGAGTGATACCACGCCAGCCGCAACTTTGAAAGATCACCGGATACCGGTGTCGGATATCGGTGTCAGATCTTGCGTGATGCACACGCGCCCAATGTGCGCGGCGCAAAAGCTGACCCCACGTTCGCGCCATTTTCGCGGCAGAAAGTTCCGCCGGAGCCCGTCCCCACTCCGTTCACGAACGCTCCTGAAACGGCTCAAAGCGCAGGAGCTTATGGCGTCGGGGCGGTTCTGCACCACACGTGTGAACGCAGGGTGAAAGTTTGTATCATGCAAGATCTGGCACCGTATACCGCCGTATACCGGTACCGTAAACCCCGCTGCGCTCGCATTTCATTCACTTTGCTTGCAGTTTAGCTGAGCGTTGGACGGCATAGAATCATCACGTGCGCACTTGGCACAACTGGGAGGGAACATGACACGTACTGCGTCAATCATCGCCATTGCCTCGTTGCTTGGAGCTCTTTCGACACCGGGCTTTGCTCAAGCCTCAAGGTGGGGTTCATCGAACGAATCGACTGTCAAGTTCATCACCGCGAGTGAGGCGAAGTGGGCCAACTCCGAGTGCAGCGCGCAACTCGGTCTCGATGCTGTGATTGCGGACGACTTTCAAGGCACGTCGACTGACGGCCACCGCTATGCAAAGGCAGCGGCTATCGCTACTGACCCCAAATCGCCGGCACGCGACTGCCAACTCGGCGATGTAAGGGTGCGATTCTTTGGCGGTTCCATGGCCATTGCGTACGGATCGGAAAGTGGAATCCGCAAGGCTACCGATGGCACTGAGGCCAAGCGGTGCCAGGTCTGGACTGACACTTGGTTGAGGCGCAACGGGAAGTGGCAGATCGTCGGTGCACAAGACACGATCGTACCTTGTCGTGTGTAGCCGGTAGGGCAGCCTAAGCGCGCGAGGGGCAGGTCTTGCGCCGTGCGCGCACGGCGCAAGACCTGCCCCTATATGTTCTTGTTCTTGTTCCTACTTCGTTCCTACTTCGTTCCCACTCCGTCCCCGAGGCTATTACTGGGGCGTGGCGGCACGGCTCGCGGCTGCGACAACCCGGATGGCTTGCCGCGCGATCAGCTTCTCATCACCCCGTCGCACCTCGAGTGTCAGTTCAGCGGGCTTGGGGAACTCTACCTGCACGTCATACGTCTCCCCGATGCTCACACGCTGCAGTGCGCGGCTGATTTCGCGTTGCCACGCTGGCAAAGAGAATCCGTCCTTGGCCACGTGTGTCCATTCGACAGGTGCACCGTCCCGCACCAGGCGAAATTCCAGTGCGGGCGAGTCCAGCGTGATATTCATGAGCCGCAGCCTGTACGTCCTGTTCGCCTGAAAGGTCGCGACAGGCGGCATGTCGCCGCCGTTCAGGATGGGTTCGTCCTGCGCGTTCGTGCTCAGCATGTAGACGCGGTTCGCGTCGGGATCCCACCGCTGTCCGCTGTCCAGGACGACGAGCGCGCCATACAGGCCGTGACTCTGTTGCCGGATGTCATTGATGTGCGTGTGGTACATGAAGCTTCCCGTCCTGGGCGGCGTGATGTGCACCACGAACGAGTCGTTCGGCATGATCATCGGCTCCATCTTGCCTGCGTCGCTGCTGACGCCGGCCACGCCGTCGTAGTAGCTATCGATCTCCAACCCATGCCAGTGCACCTGTGACGGTTCTGGCGAACGGTTCACGACCGTGATGCTCGTCGGTTCGTTGCGGTGCAGCACGATCGTCGGTCCTGGCCACTGTATCGCGGCGCCGTGTGGCTCGGGTGTGTTGCCTTCGGTCAGAACATACCCGAACCGGCGGAGCGTGTCCGCCGCCGCAGAGTCGCTCTCGATGTAGAGGTGGAGCTGACGGCGTGGCCCGGCATAATCATGCCAGCCTATTCTGGGATGAATGTTGATCGCCAGCACCAGGCCACCCATGCCAGTGCGCGCATGGTCCATCATGTCGTGCATGACCGGACCAGTGAACAGTTCATGGTCGCGGATGGCGTCGGATTGCATCTCCGCTCCGACACCTGGATTCGGCACCACATGCCAGTTCAGATGACAGTGAAACAACCACGATCCGGGTCTGTCGGCGAACCAGGCCAGATCCATGGTGGTGCCGTCGAGCAGAAGCTCGGTGACGGCCATTCTGCGCTGCGCCGGCCAGTACACCGAATCCTGCTGAACATCTCCGCGGGCGCGGATCTGATAGAAGAAGCCGTGCAGATGCAGCGGGTGCACGTCCGCGCTCGCGTTGATGATTCGCCAGCGAATGCTGTCGCCCTGCTGGTACGACAGGCGCTCCGTATTCGGCCAGGGACGGCCGTTGAACGTGAAGATCCCGTTCGATGCGTCCGGAGTGCCCGCCGAGTCGTGCCCGGGGATGTACCACTGAATGACAAAGACACGATCGGGCGCTCGCCGGCGCGCGTCCGTGGGATCCACTATGAGCGCGCCATTGAGCTGGGAGTCCTGGTACAGCCGCTTCTCAAAATCGGTACCCGTGGTCGAGCCCCAGTAGTAGTACGTCCCCTCGGCGTCGGCGGTGAATTCCACGTCGCGAGTTGCGCCGGACGGCACGACCAGCGTGTCCATGACTGGGCTGCGGCGTGACGACAACCCGTGCACCACCAGCGTGGTGGCGGCGCGATTTGTGACCCATGCATGAATTCGCTCACCCGCAACGACACGCAGCATCGGGCCCGGCGTCTCGAGTGGATGCCCCGCCTCGCGGAATGCCAGGATCCGAACTCCGGTGCTGTCCTTGGAATACGGGTGCCATTCACCGGTGTCCACCTCGAGATGCACGTCGAGCACGCCGGCTCGAACCACTCCGGCTGCAACGCGATTGTCGTTGAACGCGACTGGCGGCGGTGCTGCGCCGGCGTTCGATCTGGTGGGTGCACTACTCGATGACGCAGTCCCAAGAATCAGGAAAGGCGCGATGGCGGCTGCGTGACGCATTCGGGACATCGGCATTCAGAACACCGGCGAGCGGGGAAGCAACACGGGAGTTTGCAGCAAGGAACGCCAACTCGACGCGGTAGAACCTGCCGCGACTGGCCGCCGGTGTCAAGAACGTTGTCGCACGACATCCGCCATCGTCAGCGCGGGAAGCACGATCAACTGCCCCGCCATCATCGGCAGGTGTGACGGTACGGCGCACTGGATGGTGAAGATGCCGGCGTGCTTCGCAACGTACGTCGCCTGGGTGGCCGTTCCGCCGGGCAGTGAAACGGCGAAATCCGGGAGCACGAACGAGTGCGCGTCATCTTCGGGATTGATGATGTCGAGGTGTAGCGTGTCGCCTTCGACCACCGTGATGGAACTCGGCGAAAAGGCGTAGACCTCCTTGCCATCGAGCACGCCGCCGTTCGCGAACGCCGGTTTGAGAAACGGATACATGCTCTGCTCTTCCTTCACGAGCAGCGGTACCGTCGTTATGGTGATGGCGCGCGTACGCGGAGTATAGGTCGCGCGCGCAACGGGTGGCGTCGAGTGCGCACACGCGGCGGCGACGACAAGAGTCGCAAGAATGGGGAGAGTTTTCATTGTCGGTGTGGATTGGTGTTGAACCGAGACGCGTCGCGAACGCGTGCCGGAAAGCGTAACCCGCTACGCGCTTCGCGATAGTACTCCAGCACGTAATCTGGCACGACGTTTCAACGGCTGAATCTTCGCGATCTCCCAGCCGTCCTCACCCCCCTTGCACGCCGCCACGCCCTGATATATACTGAACCATATGGTTCAGTATCTCCAAAGCCACTTCGATGCCTCGTTCGGCGCGCTCTCGGACCCCACCCGACGCGGCGTTCTGGAGCAACTGGGGCGTGCGGACGCTTCGATCTCGGCCCTCGCCGAGCGGTTTCAGATGACCCTCACGGGCATGAAGAAACACGTAGGCGTCCTGGAGCAGGCGGGGCTCGTCACCACGGAGAAGGTCGGGCGAGTGCGGACCTGCAGGCTCGGCCGCCGAGGACTGCAGGAAGAGGCGGCGTGGATCGAGAAGTACCGCCAGCTATTGAGCGCACGCTTCGACGAGTTGGACAACGTTGTCGAGGAACTAAAACACAAGGAGAGAGTCCATGGACGAAAAAAGAGGAAGTGAGGCCACGCCCACGAAGAACCCCACGACGCTCGAACGGAAGTCCCCGCGCGAAGTCGTCGTCACACGAACCGTAAACGCTCCTCCGCGCATCGTGTTCGAGGCGTGGACCACGGCGGACCTGTTCAGGAGATGGTGGGTGCCAAAGTCGTACGGGCAGACCCTGCTTTCCTGCGAGATGGATGTTCGCGTCGGGGGACAGTATCGTCTGGTGTTTCCCTTCGAAGATTCGACGATGGAGTTCTTCGGCACGTACGTCGAAGTGACACCGTACTCGCGCCTAGTCTGGACGAACGATGAAGGTGATGACGGCAAGACCATCACCACGGTGACCTTCGAGGAAAAGGCCGGCAAGACGTGGTTGGTCGTGCACGATCTCTATCCCACGGAACAAGCGGTCGAGACTGGATCGACGGGCGCGCTACCCGAGGCTCTCGACCAGCTCGACGAGCTTCTCGCCAGCCTGTGATCACACCGATTCGGGGTCAGGTCTTGCCCCGTGCGCGCACGGGGCAAGACCTGACCCCAACTCCAAGGAGCATCCGGATGAGACGGAATTACACCAGCATACCAGCAGCAGCTTTCCTCCTGATGACGCTCGCGGCGACTGCCGCATCGGCACAGCAGGACTCAACGAGCGGCTACGCGCCAGTCAACGGAGTCAACATGTACTACGAAGTCCACGGCAGCGGCGAACCGGTGGTGTTGCTTCACGGCGCGTTCATGACCATCACCAACAACTGGGACGGATGGATCGGCGAGCTCTCCAAAACGCGTAAGGTGATTGCCGTCGAAATGCAGGGTCATGGCCGAACGGCGGACGTCCCGCGAGATATCACCTACGCAAACCTCGCCGACGACGTGGCCGGACTGCTCGATTATCTCAAGATCCCGCGAGCGGATCTGATGGGCTACAGCATGGGCGGCGTCGTGGCGATGGAGTGTGCGATCCGCCATCCGGACAAAGTGCGAAAGGCAGTCATCATTTCGTCAGCGTTCCGGAGTGACGGCATGGGTCCGGAAGGGCTCGCAGCTATCCGGAATCTCACGGCGGACGATTTCAAAGGCTCGCCCATCGAGACCGAGTACAGGAAGTTGAGTCCGACTCCAAACGACTTTCCGAAGTTCGTCCAGCGACTCGTCGCCACAGCCTCGAAAGACTACGACCTCGGAGCCGACAACCTCAAGGCCACCACCGCGCCAATGTTCTTCATCTTCGGTGACGCTGACGGAATACGGCTCGCGCACGTTGCGGAGATGTTTCGCCTGAAGGGTGGCGAGATCCACGGCGACATGCAGGCGCGCTCCGCATCACGATTGGCCATCCTGCCCAACACCACGCACGTGACACTGATGCAGCGCATACCCATCATCGTCCCGATGGTGAACGACTTTCTCGATGCCAAGCCGTAGCCGTACTTTGGGATTCGTCACGTGGCGGCGCGTCGTCACGCGCTGGCCTGCGCAACACCGTCGCGGATCGCCGCTTCGAGCACGGCCAGGTCGATGTTGCGAAGTGCGCTGAACTTGATGCAGTACCCCGTCACACTCGCCTTGCCGATGTCACCACCGTAGGTCCTGGCCAGATACGTCTTGTCGTCGAGTCCCATGATGTACACCGAGATTCCGCTCGTGTTGGCGCTCAGGCCGATCTGATAGAACTCTCGGGTTCGCCCATCGGCGTAGGTGATGGTCCGGAGTCCATACCCGATGTTCGGGTTGGAGACCGTCTTACCGCTCTCGTCCTTGCCATCCAGAAACCACAACCTGCAGTCGGGCATCAGCTTCAGTATCATGCCGTGCAGCGTCTGCATGTCACCGCGCTTGGGCTCCGGCTGAGCGGCAAGGTAGTTCTTGATCTGCGCCTTTACGTTCATGTCTCGCTCCCGTCCGGGGTCAGCTCGGTTTGACACGCAGCTCAAGAATTTTCTGCGGATCGGCGACATTTACGGCACAAGTGCGATCCGACCCTGCTTTCACTTTCTATTCCCCCAGCTCAACTGCAGGTGCTCTCATGGTTTGCGCGTGCAGCGCGCGCTGCGCGGTGCCCTTATCTGCTGCAGCGCCACGTCCGACAATGCGCGCGCGGAAGCTGCGAAGTACGCGCGGCGCCGGCGCGGCAGCAAGCCGGGTTCCTGTTGCTGGCCGTCGATCTGTACCCACAACCCATCCGCACGAATGCGCGCGCGGAAATGACTGGCCGGAGTCACTTCCGTCCACGTGCTGTCGGACACACCCGGGGCCCTGTAAAACTCAAAGCCAGAGTCCGGCGGAATCGTGAAAAACAATGAGTCGCCGCGAACCTCTGCCGGCACGATCTGCTGCTTACGAGACTCGCCTTCTGAATCAAGGTAACTGGCACACGCTCCAGCCGTCGTTCGCACGAGAATCACTTCCATGCCCCACAGATCCCCGGACTCCTCGGAATACTTCAAGGAGCTGAACACCTCCATCGTGACGTGCGGTGATTGCGCGCCGGCCCCGCTCGCAGAGCCAAGAACAATTGCTGACGCGACGACGGCCCAGCGAACGTATTTCATTCTGCGATTGGCAACGCTGCTCCAGGCGACAGTATTGCCAACGCACTCACCATTGCCAGGAGCCCGAGTCCATACCACTGCGCTTGGCCGTTGATGTAGAAGATCATGACTCCGAACAGCGCTGCGCTCTCGCCGACCGCCCACCCCATGATGAGCAACGGGCCACGGCGCTGCGGGTCGGGTTCCCGTCCCACGCGCCCTTTCAGCACTGTGGCGATGAACACTGCCAGAATCGAGTATGCCACCAGTGCGTATGGAAGAGCGTTAGGGATCGCGCCTGGTTTCCAGTTCGGCTGTCGGTGGACGACCAGAACGACGGCGCCGAAGATCAATACTCCTACCAATAGAACAAGACGGATCTGTTGCAGGGGCTGAAGCCGCGGATTCGCGGGGGCCATTGGATCTCGCAGGTTGGCGGACACGGAGCAGGTATGGCTCACCAACGCCCAGCTCGACTGCAAGGGCGCACGATAATCTGCACGTGCAGGACGGATTCCGCATCACCCCTTGTCAGCTGGGTGAAAGTGTCACGACTTCCCGTCGCTCTTGCGAAAATACTCTACGTCCATCAGCCCGTCGAAGTCATCATCCTGAGTCCACACAACTCCACCGACGCTCTGCGCAGTCGCATATACAATACTGTCCGCAAGCGGCAACTTGTGGTCGACGCCAACCTTCGCAGCAGCAAGTGCCAGCGACGCGTCCAGATCGATCACCGTTCCCTGCTGCATCAACGCAACTGCCTGCAGCGCGTCACTCTCACCGCGCTGTCTCAAGACTACCTTGAACACTTCGAGCAGACATATAGCCGGCACCACAAGCCGACCGACAGACTCGATCGCCCCTGCGAAGTGCGCCGCCCCC